>NJDN01000010.1 GCA_002254395.1 Candidatus Pacearchaeota archaeon ex4484_71 | reverse complement strand
TTGAATAAAAAAACGGAGATGAGAATCCCTGCTAAAAGAACTAACAATAAGATTAGAACAATTGTTATGGGCTCGAATCCTTTTTTCTTTTTTGTGCCTTCGTATTTTGAGACTTTTTGGGGAGCTTTCTTCTGTAAAGGACTATTTAATTTTTTTTTTAAATCTGACCCACCACTTTTCGGCTCTTTCTTTACTTCAGGGCTTTGTCCTGACGCTAACTTGTCCTTTTTTTCTTCAACCTTTTTTTCCTCTCCAGAAGCACCACTTTTCTCTTTCTTAACCGCACCATACAAGCTTTCCTCTGTCTTGCCCATCATATATTTCCTTGCCGCGTCTTCAATCTCCTCCTTGGAATAACCTGCATTAAATAAACTAACCATTGCCTCTTTGAGGGTTTCTCCCCTCTCAACAGCAGACTTTATTCCTCCGAGAATATCATCGTTTGGGACCTCAAAACTATCCTCTTTTTCCATGCCCTTTTAAGGAAACTCTTATTTAAAAAGTTATTTTAAATCCTTTCTCCCGGATTTCACAATATTTATTAAAACAAAAAACATTATTAATTTATGAGATGGGTTCTTAGATCAAAAATCCACAAGGCAACTGTCACAGAGGCCAATAAAAACTACGACGGAAGTATAACAATAGATAGTTATTTAATGAAAACGGTTGGACTGGTCAGGGGGGAAAAAGTTCTTGTATCTGACATAACAAATGGGAGTAGACTAGAAACATACGTAATCCCCGGTAAAGAAAAATCTGGAGAAATTTGCATGAATGGTGCTGCGGCACATTTAATAAAAAAAGGTGATAAGATAATCATAATGGGTTTCGAGCTGACGAATAGACCCGTAAGGCAAAGAAAAATTTTGGTAGATCAAAAAAACAGAATTAAAAAATTCTTATATTAGACCTAAAGTTTCAGTAAATCTCCGTTTGATACAAGATGAGAGTTTTTATCTAGCGAATAATTATACTCTTTTGCCAATCCTATTAGTGGCTCTTCTTGCTTATGGTCTCCATGGGCGGGAATTATATGCTCGGGCTTCAACATCTCTATAAGTTCTCTCATGTCCTCTCTACTCCCATGACCGTGAACGTGAACGTCTGTTTGTATCTTTACGCCCATCCCTCTTAGTTTTTTGTCTAACTTTTCTCTTGCAATAATATTTACTTCCGTAGGTATAACACTTGATGAAAATATTAAATTATCCCCAGGCCTAAAATTGAATGGAGTGCTTCCCTTGCTAATCCTATCCAAAATAGAATTTTTCTCTCCTTGGTGGCCTGTGCAAATAACAAGATATTTCTCCCTATTATTTTCCACCTTTCTCAAAAACGAATTTACCTGTCTTCTATATTTTAAGATTTTTACATTGTTTCTAAAAGGACATTTTCCAATCTTTTTTGAGCATTCGACATATCTTGCCAAGCTTCTCCCAATGAGGACTATCTCTCTTCTTGTTCCAGAAGCAATTTTCACTATATTGTTCAATCTTTCAATATGAGATGAAAACGTTGTTATGAAAAGAGCTCCTTTCTTACTCCTTACCTTAGAGAAGGCATCCTCCAACAAATGCTGAGCAACTTTCTCTCCCCCTGGTTTTTTTTCGGTGTAAGAATAAAGTGCATCCACCATCAATGCCTTCACTCCTCTTTTGCCTATTTCCCCAAACCTCTTGTAGTCGGGAGGCAATCCCATTGTGGGATGATTGTCAAACTTCAAGTCGAGGGCATAAAAAAATGCACCTTCGGGGGTATGAAGAACTACAAAAGCGCTATCAATCGTGGAGTGAGTTGTATGAACAAACTCAAATTTTATATTTTGACTAGAATTTTTCACAGAATATTTCACACCAGTATCTACCTTTTTTATTGGATTCGAAACACTCATACCCGAATCAGATATTAAAGACCTCAGGACTTCTATTGTAAAAGGTGTTCCGTAAATTGGAACTCCAGGATACCTGTGTGCGAGAAATTGAACACCCCCCACATGATCAAGATGCGCATGACTTATGAAAATAGCTTTTACTTTTTTTCTCCAACCAAGATTATCAAGAACACGATCGTCAGGGATTCCTCCCACTCTCCTCAAACTACGAATATTATATTTTTCATCAGGATCTTCTTGTAATTCTATGACACCTGGCAAATAGAATCCTATATCAAAGATATATACCTCTTCCCCCACCTTAACAGCAGTCATATTTTTCCCTACCTCTTCAAAACCTCCAATAGTACAAATTTCCATTTTCTATTATCAAAAATCAAATTAGTTTAAATAGCTATTCATTGCAAGAAGTTATCTAAAAAATCCAAAAGAGAAGAGGATAGTATACACTACGAAAAGAACGTACAAGAAAAGCATAATGATCCCTTCTCTCTTTCGCAAAATTCTATCTTCTCCGAAAAAGTAAATAACTAAAATTGTTGCAAAAAGAAGACCTAATACAATTTCAAGATTATCAAAAACAATCTTCACAGATCCCTTTATTATTGAATAAATTAAAAGCGGCACCCCCAACCCTATAGAAATATCAAAGATATTTGATCCAAAAACATTTGAGGTAGCACCATCTATATCTCCTTTCTTTGAATTTACTGCAGAAATGACAGTATCTGGAATGGAAGTGGCAGCGGCGGTTATTGTAAACGCAATTATTATCGGAGAGACTCCTAAAATTCTTGATAGGTTTATTGATTGGCTTGTAAGAAGGTAGGTAAAAAGTCCGATTACCCCTAGCATAGCAACAAAAATCCCCAGTTCCTTGTAAATGTTTATTCCTTTTCTTGTGTTTTTCGCTTTGTTTTTATTACGATACTCCTTTGTGTGTTTAGCAATTTGAGATAAATAAACCAAATAGATTCCTATAAGGATTACAGATATTATTATTCCCCATTCTTTAAAATAGATAATTAATACCACTAAAGAAAATACTGATATCAGATAAAATAGAGCATCCCTTGATATAACTTTCTTTCCAACTTTAAATGCAAGAGGTGCCAAGAAAACACAAATTCCGGGAATAACAAGTAAATTAAACAACGCTGAACCTGCAATGGTTCCAATCCCCACCTCAAACTGTTTGAAAACGATAACAGAATAAAGCGCAACAAGAAGTTCGGGCATAGAACTAGAAATTGCATCAAACGTTGCCCCCTTCACATCCCTTGGAATCTTGAAATAATCTCCTATCGCAGAAGAAGCCCTTGCAAAACTATTCCCTGCAAAGTATATTGCAATACTAGATATTATTATCACCCCTATTGAAATTAACAAATCTATCTTTTTTCTCCAAATGAAAATAAGTTTAAATAGGTTTCTTCCTTGCTGATTGTATGAAGTCTCTTAAACCTTCAATGCGAGAAAGAAAAAGATATCTTTTACTAAAAGGAAAAGACTTAGATAAAAATGTGCCAAAAGCGATAAAAGAATTCCTAGGAACATTAGGATTGGCAAAATCTTCTCCTCTTTTTATAAAGACAAATTCTGAAAGCGCAATAATCTCAATAAACAGAAGCAGCTTAGATTATGTGAAGGCAGCGCTTTCTGTATGGCCAGAAAAAATAGAAGTACTGAGAGTTTTGGGTACTCTAAAAGGTCTAAAAAAACCCAAGAAAAAAAGTTGAAACGTCCCGTCCGGCACGGCAAAAAACGTCTCCAAAAAACTTAAAAAGGAATGAGGTGTCTAGGATGTATAATAGTGGGACAGGAAGATTTATTATTAAATTCTCACCAGAGTGAAAATGGACATGCCAATAGATATGCAGCATCAACAGATGGGGTATGATAGAACTGCAACAATGTTTACCCCTGAAGGTCACCTTTTGCAGGTGGAATATGCAGAGAAAGCAGTTAGACTTGGAAGCTCAAGCATAGGAATGGTCTGCTCAGATGGTGTTTTTATAATCTCAGATAAAAGAAACGAAGACCAACTAGTCGTTCCAGGTTCTGCCAGCAAAATTTACGAAATAGACAATCACCTTTTCTCAAGCATAGCAGGAATCGTATCTGACGCAAGAGTTCTAATAGACAAAGCTCAGATCTTAGCTCAACAACATAGAATTACATATGATGGTCCTATAGAAATTGAAACAATCGTAAAAGAGATATGCAATGTTAAACAACAATTCAGCCAATATGGGGGCGCAAGACCATTTGGAGTTTCTCTCATGATTGGAGGGATTTACAACGGGAAGCCACAACTATACACTAGTTATGTCACAGGGAACTACTTTGAATACTATGCCAATGCCATCGGAGAAAACGACGAAAGGATAAAGGAAAAACTAAAAGAGAAATACAAAAGAGATATCACAATAAAAAAGGGTGTGAAATTGGCTTTAGACATTTTTAAAGAAATAAAGGGGAATAAATTTAATATAAAGCACTTTCAGCTATTTTATCTGAAAAAAGACGGGGAAGAAATTCAAAAATTAGAAAGTTCTCAAATTGAAAACATAAAATGACAAACACCACTGCAAGAATAAAGAAAAACGGAATGAATTTTGAGGTTATAGTGGACATGGACGAAGCCTTAAAATTCAAAAAAGGAGAATCAGATTTTATCCAGGCAGAAGGGGATTTTATATTTTCAGATGCTAAAAAAGGCTTCAAATCAGGAAACAACGATTTGGAAGTGGCTTTTGGGACTACGGACCCTTCAGAGATAACAAAAATAATTGTAAAGCAGGGAGAAATTCGAGAAAAAAATTAAGCAAGTTGTTGATTTTCTTGCAACAAACTCTATAAACCCTCAAACGGGCAACCCTCATTCTCCAGAAAGGATAAAAATAGCATTAGAAGAGGCGCATGTGAACATAAAAAATGTCCCTCTAGAAAACCAAGTTAATGAAATTCTCGAGCAAATAAACAAAATAATTCCCATAAAAATAGAAACAAAGAAAATAAGGATAACAATCCCTGCAATCCAAACTGGAAAAGCATATGGGGTAGTGAGCCCATATAAGGAGACAGAAAATTGGAAAGATAATGGAGATTTAGAAGTTGTTGTGAAAGTTCCTGCAGGAATTATAATTGATTTTTATGATAAACTTAATGGAGTAACACACGGAAGCGCGATTGCTGAAGAAATTAAAGAAGAATAATGGAAACACTTAAAAACTATATTTCAGGAGAATTAGAATGAGCGATAAACAAAGAAAAGTAGTTGTCCCAGGAGAAGTTATTTTTGAGGGGGAAGAGTATCTTCCTGGAGAAGGTACAGAAAAAAAGGATAACAAGATAATATCTTTGAAATATGGTTTAGCGGAGGAATCCAACAACCTAGTAAAAGTCATCGCACTTTCAGGAGTTTATGAGCCTAGAAGAGGAAACGTTGTGATTGGAACAGTAGAATTATTGACATTCAACGGATGGGTTATAAATATAGGAACTGCCCAAAATGGATTCTTAAGTTTAGTTGAAGTTCCAAGATATGTGAATAAAGATGGTCTTGAAGAAGTAATGGATATAAAAGACATGGTCGTTGCAAAAATAACCTCCTCAAACAAGAGAGGAATCGATTTAACAATAAAAGGGAGAGGCCTAGGAAAAATAGAGGAAGGGATAGTCTTTGACGTGAACTCACACAAAGTACCCCGAATAATAGGAAAGGAAGGAAGTATGATAAAATTAATAAAAGAAGAAACTGGTTGCAACATAACAGTGGGACAAAATGGAAAAATATTGGTTAAGGGAGACAAAATAGAAAACGAAATTCTTGCAAGAGAAGCTATAGAGTTCATCACGGAAAAATCTTTTGTTTCCGGATTAACTGATGAAGTTGCAAAATGGTTCAAGGAGAGAAAAAAATGAGTGAATTCAAAAGACCTGACGGAAGAAAGAATGATGAATTAAGACCGATAGAGGCAAAAGTGGGAATAATTCCAAACGCAGACGGGTCTGCGATGTATAGATCGGGGGACACTGTCGCTATCGCTGCTGTTTACGGCCCTAAAAAGATGCATCCCCAACACCAACAAGATCCCTCAAAAGGGAAATTAAGATGCACTTATAACATGCTTAGCTTCTCAGTTTCAGATAGAATAAGGCCTGGATTGAATAGAAGAAGTACTGAAATAGGAAAAATTACCGAGTGGGCTCTAGACCCTGTTTTAGACCTAAGCAAATTTCCAAATATGGTTGTGGATGTTCATATACATATTACCCAAGCAGATGCAGGAACAAGATGTGCGGGAATAAACGCTGCTTCCATGGCCTTGGCCCAGGCAGGACTTCCTATGAAAGACCTTGTAACAAGCGTCGCAATGGGCAAGCTAGATAGAACAATAGTTGTTGATCTGACTAAGGAAGAAGAAGATTGGGAAGAAGGAGAAGGTCCAACAGATATTCCATTGTCTATGACAAAGGATGGAAAAATAACACATTTGCAACTTGACGGAAAAATAAGCCCTTCTCAGCTCAAAGAAGCAATAGATTTGTCTCGAAAAGCTTGTGCAGAGGTGTATGAAATTCAAAAGAAAGCGTTGAAGGAGGCAATAGAAAAAAATGAATGAGGAAAACTTTACTCCAAAGATAACAGGAGACAGAATAAAGGCTTATTTGGAAGAGGGAAAAAGATTTGATGGTAGGACCCCTGACCAATTCAGAGAAATAAAAATTGAGAAAGATATCTCAAAAAAAGCAGAAGGATCTGTAAGAGTAAAACTTGGAAAATCAGAAGTTTTAGTGGGTGTAAAAATGAAAGTTGTAGAGCCATACGCGGATTCTCCGGATGAAGGAGTCCTCATGACTACAGCAGACCTTTTACCAATAAGTTCCGAAAGATTTGAAAGCGGTCCACCAAAGTTTCCAGCCATAGAGCTCGGAAGAGTTATAGATAGAGGACTTAGAGAAAGTGGATTTATTGATTTCAAAAAACTATGCATAAAAGAAGGAGAAAAAGTTTGGAATATTTTCGTAGATATTTACTCTTTAAACGAGGATGGAAACCTATTAGATGCAGGTATGCTCGGAGCAATAATCGCACTTAAAAGTGCAAGAATCCCTCATTATGACATTGAAGAAGACAAAATAGATTATGAGAAGGAAGCAACCGAGAAAATTCCGCTAAGCGAACCCCCTATCTCAATCACAGTTCATAAGTTAGGGGACAACTTTTTAGTAGACCCTACAAGAGAAGAAGAAGATGTTAGTGACGCAAGGATAACTTTCGGGATCTCTGGAGAGATAATTTCATCTGTGCAGAAAGGGGAAAGTGGAAGCATAGATTTAGAGAAAATGAAAGAGGCCATAGACCTTGCAGAGAAGGTTTCAAAAAACGTGAGAAAAGAAATAGAAAAATATTTAGATTAAAGAGTGATAAGACAAAAATGCAAGAAGAAAAATTTACAAAATATGAACGTGCAAGAATTCTTGGAGCTAGAGCGTTGCAGATTGCAATGAATGCTCCCCTTTTAATAAAAATTAGTCCGGAAGATTTGGAAAAAATAAAGTTTGATGCTCTTAAAATTGCAGAAATAGAACTTAATTCCGACGTGCTTCCAATTTCTGTTAAGAAACCTTTACCTGAGAAAAAGGAAGAGAAGCTCAAGAGAGCGAAATCGAGAAGAGCGAGTGATGAAGATAAAATAGAGAACGAGGAAAAAGAAGAAAAAGAAATAGAAGAAGAAGGAGAAATAATGGAACTCGCAAACCCTGCAGAAGAAAGAGATGAAGAAACCACAGAGTCAGAGATAGAATAAGAAAGCTGTAAAATATCTTCTGCGGAACAATTTTCTTTTTATACTTTTAATCCATTTCCCCTTGCATGACCAGCCTGCTTCAAAAAAAGCTTGAGGAAAAGACTTATGAAATTTTGTTTGAATTGGAAGACGAATTTGATTTGGATTTAAAAAGCCTTCCAGAAGTGTATTATGTGGGAAGAAATTTTAATCCTTATGAGGTGGGATTGCCAATTAGACTAGATTTTAGTTTGAAAAAAACCGCTTTATTCTTTCCAAAGTATAACGTAATTTTTACCGCCACAAAAGATGAGGGCGTCTTAGGAGAGGAAGTGGGACATTTCATACATCACCAATTCTTGCATAAAAGGCACATTAAAGAGGTTCCTCTTTCGTTAGAACACTTTGGAATGGGAGTAGTAAGGGAGGCAATAGGATTCTTTTGCTCAAAATTAATAGACCCAAAGAGAAGATCACAATATAAAAAGGACAACTTCCTATTCAAAAAATCTCTTGAAGGTGTCTTAAGACACATAAGATATATTGCAATTATGGGAGAATATGAGCATCTAATTCATCAACAAGGATACCTCATTGGGGAAAAGATGTATCAAGGGTATCTTTCAGGAGGCATAGACATTGGAGATGTAAAAGAGGTTCTACAAAAACCCCTCAAAGGAAAAAATGAAGCTTTCTACGAATTTATAAAACTTCGCCAGAGATTTGTTGGAGGGAAATTTTTCAAACAAAACCTTATAAAGAAAAAAAATCTTTCTAAGACATGATTATAAAGAGTGTTGATGCAAAAAAAATAAAGGATTCTAGACAAGACGAGACAATTTCGGTTAATATAAAAACAGATGTGGGGGCGTTTTCTGCAAGTGCACCCAATGGAAAATCAAAAGGAAAATATGAAAAAAAACCATATAAAAAATCAATTGATAAAGATATTGAAACAATAAAAAAATTTAAGGAATACTTCTCCGAAGAGCACATAGACAAATTTGAAGACCTAAGAAGGATAGAGGACATAATAAAAAGTGAAGTGGGGGCGAACACCCTTGTCGCGCTAGAGTTTGCTGCACTTAAAGCAATGGCAAAAGAACAAAAAAAGGAAATATGGGAGCTAATCAGAGATTCAACAAAGATCAAAAAACAAAAATTCCCAAGGCTAGTTGGAAATTCTATAGGAGGAGGGCTCCACTCTCAGGAAGTTAACAAAAAGAAACCGGATTTTCAAGAGTTTTTATTAATTCCAAAAAGTCATTCCCCTTTTGAAGCATATGAAAAAAATAAAAATGCAAAGGAAGATCTCCAAATTTTACTAAAGCAAAAAGATGAATTTTTTAAATCCGAAAAAAACGATGAGAATGCTTGGAGAAGCTCTTTAAATGACAAAGAAGTCTTGGAAATTTTGATTACTCAAAAAATTCCAATTGGACTTGATGTCGCAGCTTCTAGTTTCTATGGAAGAAAAAAGTATCGATACAACAATCCTAAACTTGATAGAACTATTGACGAACAGAGAGTATACTTATCAAACATAATAAAAAATTTTGGAATTTTTTACATAGAAGATCCGTTTGAAGAAAACGATTTTGAAAGTTTCTCAGAACTCTTGAAAAAATTCCCAGACAGATTAATAGTGGGGGATGATTTAACCGTAACAAACAAAAAAAGATTAGAGAAAGCTATAGAAATGAAAAGTATAAATGCCATGATTATAAAACCCAACCAAAACGGGTCTCTCATTGAATTAAAAGAAGTTTGCGAGATTGCAAAAAAGAACAATATAAAAACTGTTTTCTCACATAGGAGTGGGGAAACCAATGAATCTATTCTTGCGGATCTTGCAGTTGGATTTGGAGCAGATTTTATAAAATGTGGCATCACCGGAAAAGAGAGAGAAGTTAAAATAAAGAGATTGATTGAAATAGAAAAAAGCTTAACAAAATAACCCTCCACAACTTTTATAAACTGATTTTTGTGATATTGAATATGGCTAGTAAAAAAATTGACGAAGAAAAGAAGGAAATTCCAGAAGACAAATTAGAAGGAAAAGAATTAGAAAAAGCTGCAAAAAAAGAATCAGAAAATACTGAGAAAATTGATCTTGAAGCAAAGAAAAAAGAACTTTTAGAGAAAGCTGCAAAGTTAAGAGAAAAGGTGGAGCAAGCAGATAGTGAAGCTCTTAAGGAAGAGGTAAAAATATCAAAAAAGAAAGATATGCTCATCCCTCTTGAGGATTATGTTAGAACAGGAATTTACCTTGGAACAAGAGTTGTCACACCAGACATGCGTCCGTTTGTATACAGAAGAAGGGCAGATGGTCTAGCAATATTTAATACAGACCTCATTGATCAAAAGTTGAAAGAGGGAATAGAGTATCTCTCCAAATTTGATCCCAAAGATGTCATTCTGGTTTGCAAAAGACAAGTAGGGTGGAGAGCTGCAAAAAAATTCTCTGAGTTAACGGGAATAAGAGTCTTTACAAAAAAATACCCTGCAGGGATACTTACAAATACTAACCTTGATGATTTCTTCGAAACAGAACTAACAATAATTACTGATTCATGGTTGGATAAAAACGCGCTGAAAGATACCTTGGACGTAAATAAGAAAGTTTTAATGATTTGCGGGACAAATAACTTTTCAAAAGGGGCTGACCAAATAATTATAGGAAACAATAAGAGCGGAAAAAGCCTAGGATTAATCTTTTATCTCCTTGCAAGAGGATATTGTAAAGCAAAAAAAATTGAAGCAGACGTTCCAGATTTAGAGTGGTGGATAGAAGATAAAAAAAGTATTTAATCCTTTTCTTTCTTTTCTTTCTCTTCAATTAACAGCCAACTTTTCTCAGGATTTATCCCATAATCTATTTTTTTTAAGCAATATTTTCCTTTAAATTTGCTCCCAAATAGTTCAAAATCTATTTTCTCCTTTCCATTAGATATTAAATCAAAATCTCCTGAATCCATAATTTTCGCTTCCCCAAGCCCATAATTCTCCTCAAAAAGCTCCCCTTCATAATGGAGATATTCCAAAGAACGATCAGGAACCTTGTTTGCAATCCTTTCAATAACTTCCTCAAGCAGAGGATTTTTTGGGAGAACCCATGATTTCAAAACCCCTCCAATTTCCAATCTTAAAATCCAATATTTTCTATCTGAGTTGTTTTCATGAACTACAAACTTTGACATTAGAAACTATAGATTTGAGAGATATAAATAATTTACTCAGCCGATGAGCTGATTTTTTCCAAGCCTTTTAGAAACGTCTTTCTTTTTTTCTCGACATACTCCTTCTCCAGATACCGAATATAATGCTTGTAATACCCCCAAGAAAAAAAATTTAACGCCTCTCTCACGACCACACTTTTGTGATAATGTTTGTAAATCCGTCTAAACTCTTCATTTAAACTCTCCATTTTAAGTATTTAGATGTATAAAACCAGTGCCCTAAAAGAAAGGGGATTATTTAAACTTTATCCAATACCTAAAATATCTTCTCTAGTGGCGATTATTTTAAAAATAAAAAAAATTTTCAAAATCTATGGGGGAAAAAGATATAGTTGAAGAAGGTATAAAATCGGCTCTTTCTTTGATTGCCCCAGATTCTATGTATTTCGCACACCCTGTCAATTTTTATGAGGGATCCAAATTTAATAGCCACGGAAAAACAGAATCGAACCTCATAAAAAAGATATCCCGGGAGTTTCCTAACTACAAAATTCATAATCCAAATCAGAGCATACACCAAGAGAATTATCAACTATGGAAAAAACAGTTTGGAAATGGGATGAAATATTACTTCGAAGTTGTTCTTCCCAAAATGAGCGCATGCATTTATCTCGTATTTGAAGATGGAATGATCGGAAAAGGTGTCTTTGGAGAAGCGGAACACTTGCTGCAAGCCAAGAAACCAGTTTGGGAAATTAATGAAAACGGAATAATAACTCCAATTTCAAAAATGGACCATTCCAGAATGCTTTCTGTGGAGGAAACGAGAGAAAGAGTATATCCCAAGAAGTGAAACAAAGACAAAACTCTTTTTTGTTATTATATCTTGGAGAAGATAATTCTTTAAAAAGAGTGATTAATTTTATGAAATATGGTGATGAAGAAGAATGAGGTCACTTCTCAATACAAAAAGGTTGACGAAAAAAAAATTAAGAGTTATGCAATAACTGCTGCTCAAGGAATTCAAAACCCTGCATCAGCTGCACAATACGGCTCAAATTTTCTTGCAGGAGCTCCTAACAAACCATTGATAAAAAATATTGAGAGATACGTAGATATTAATGATGCCGAATTACACATATGCTCAATTGCGGGAGCAAATATTAACGAAATAGATTTACATGAGTTCTTCTGGGAAAGAGATGATGTATCAATACACAGTAAAGCCCGAAAAAGAAACGAACAGCATAGACAAACAGAACGTATTAAAAGACGGGAGTGGGAAGAGGCAAAAGCGAGAGCAGAGGACAAAGGATATAGTTTTAATAAAAAGTACCCCCTGCACTATTTCTGGGAAGAAATCCCTACAGTCAGGTATCCCCTAACTGGTAAAACGCTCAACTCAAATTTGGCCCTTGTTGGAACACAGACACCCCCCCAAAACAAAGACCCTCTTACAGGAAAACAGACTTTACTAAAAAAATTCAATGGAAAATCTATAATATTCCCCGCAACTAAGCAAAGATTAAAAACTTTTGCGAGTGGGCAATCTGGAGAATACCCAAAAATAATCATGACTACTGGTGCTTGCACACATCCAAACTACCATGATACGAACATGCGTGGGGAAGAAGCAGAGGATATGCATAAGTATGGTTTTGCAGTAGTTGATATCTTAAGTGACAAAATATATCTCCCAAGAATTGTCCCTGCACAGAAGAATGGAACCTTTGTGGACCTCGGGATAAAATACACTTTGGGAAAACCTCCAGAAAAAGTAGAAACAACCGCAATGGTTGTAGGAGATTCCCATGTTGCTCAAATTAATCCAAAGGTTGAAAAAGCAAACAGAGAGATGGTAGAGTGGTTTGAACCAAGGGCCATACATCTAAATGATGTATTTGATGCGCTCTCTATTAACTTGCATAATTTAAAAGACTCTCTTTTAATTGATTTTCTCCATGAAAGAGGGTTAGATATTCTTGAGAATGAAGCGATTTTAACCGCACAATACCTATATGACTATGGAAAAATTGCAGAAAAATTTGGAGGAACTGTAGAAGTTAACTTTTCAAACCATGATGACATGCTCTATAGATGGATTACAGGACAAGAGTGGGTGGATGATAGGACCAATAGACAATTTGTGTACAAATTGTTACCCTTAAAATTAGAAAGGGATGATACCTTTGAAAAGATGATTAGACTTGTTAGACCAGATCTCCCAAAAAATGTAAATTTCTTGAAAAGAGGAGAGGACCGAATTTATTGGGGATACCAATGCGCCGCGCATGGGCATCTTGGAAAAAACGGCGCAAGAGGAAATTTGAAGAATTTGATGGAAGGATTCACCAAAGTGATAAAAGGCCATAGCCATGACTTTGAGATTAATGATGATTCGATTGGTGTAGGAACCAGTTCGATGATTCCCATGCCCTACCAACTGGGCCAGCCATCTACATCCATGGCAGCTAATGCCGTTGTTTATAAAGGGGGACTAGCGCAAGGGATCCCGATAATAAAGGGAAGATGGTCCAAGGAGGGATTCTCAGATTTCTTAAAAAAATAATTAAAGATATTGTAAATATATAACAGATTATCCAAATAAATAAAAAGATTCTAAGACAGTATTTTTTATGAAAGAAATTGCATGGGCAATTAAAAATATGCTTGATTTAGCGGAAAGAGAGGACTTGAAATTTTTTGGAAGAAGACCCTCCATGTCAAGGATTTTAAGAGAATTAGAAAACTTTGAGAGATACAAGAAAACTAACACTTTTCAAAAGGGAAGAACTCCTCTCGCGTTAATATTCCCCTTTAATGAAGAAATTGTGGGATATTGTTCTTTCTTAATTTTAGATAATGCAAGAGCTACACCTCATGAGAAAGAATTTATAGATATGGGAAACGGTTTAAATTATCTTTACTTCAAAAAGTTGTTCGTCCATCCAGAGTATAGGAGGAAAGGAATGGGAAACAAATTGGTTGAATCAGGTCTTAAGATAGCTAGCGAAATACATAAATATCCTATCGTAGACTTGGACAAAGATGATTATATTTCCACAAACATTTTCATGTCCCACGGTTTTAGGGAAGACTATAGATGGATTTCTAGAACTGGAAGAGAGATGATCAGATTTTTCCCATATTAAAAAATATTAAAAGAAAGCATAGAAATTATTATAAACGAGAGAGTATTGCTTTTTTTATGGGCTTGGAAAAAAGAACCATTAGTCTTTATCATCGAGATGGAAGAGTTTTCAAATATGACGTAGAAGCGGAGGGCACCAGAATTGCTTCAAAAGTTACAGAACATATACAAAGAATTGCAGACTCGGGATATTATAGGCATAACGATGGAAAAGAATATGAACTTATTCCTGTAATTCTGGATGGAGATAGAGGAATATACAAAATAAAATCTACAGACATCCCTACGAACTTTCCAGATAGAACTGAAAGAACATAAATCCTTTTATAATTTAAATCTTTTTTTCTCTTATGGACGGAAAAAGTCTTTGGAGCAAGGTGTTGAGAGAGGTAGAAGAGATAGAAGGGAAAATAGATTTATTTGAAAAAGATAAAGCAATTAAAGAACTTATTGAAACGATTATGGAGCAAACATATGGAAACACGTGGGAAAAAAGCGAGGGAGAAAATTATCTCAGTCATAGTCGTGCAATAGGCATCCTAGAAATTGTAAAACAAGAATACTTTGATAGATATGTTCGCCCGTTGCTAAAAAAACAGAGAGCAAAAGTTTAAAATGAGTAACAAAACAGAGAGCCCACAAAGAAAGTTGTTATATTGGGCAAATAACTCCAAAGTTTCAAAGAGGATACTAGAATCATTACTAAGCCAGGGATTTTATGTTGAGTACGTGCTCACAGGCTCTAAAATACCCATTGTAAAAGAAGAGAATTATATCACAAAAGGTTTAGGAGATATAATTCGAAACTATGGAGTTGATTTAAGCCATCAAAAAATTTAAAGCGCAGAAAGATATAAGAACATAAAATACATTACCAGTAGAATGAGAAAGAGGAGATTGAAGGGAAGAAATCTTAAGATTGCTATTGCAGTCGTCCTATTAATGCTTCTTGTAGTGGCTCTTTCGTTCCTTGCGATTTCTAGAAACATATTCACTGTAGGACACAGTCCTTTTGTTGTACTCACATTAAATTCTCCAGAAATGTATGAAGATTCTTCAGGAGTTCCGGTCACGTTGGAAATAATAGTAAAAGGACTCACAAGCCATGCAAGTGTACATTTCTATTCAAACTTTGAGACGTTGTCTGCAGGAAGTTCACACACTTGTGGAATTACAGATTCTAGAGATTTATATTGTTGGGGGGAGAACCAATATGGTCAATTAGGAAATGGAGATTCTGGAGTTTCACAATCTAATACCCCTTTGCTCGTAGCAGGAAATCATAAATTTGAAAAGGGTTTAATAGGATCCGTATTAGGAATTGTTAGAGGAGGAAAAGTATCTGTGAA
>NJDN01000009.1 GCA_002254395.1 Candidatus Pacearchaeota archaeon ex4484_71 | reverse complement strand
CTGAAAAAATTTTTATCTTAGCATCCAATTCTTCTAGAAAGAATTTTGTAAAGCTTTCTTCCAGATGTCAGTCTGGAAGAGTGAATCTTAATTTGGTTCTTCAAAAGTGTGTTAAAGGTTTTGAAGATGCCTCTGCAGGGGGGCATCCGAAGGCTTCTGCTGCAAGCTTTCCGAAGAGATATCTTGAAGAATTCAAAAGAAGACTTTTAGAGAATATTTAGTTTATTTCACTTCTTACAATAATTTTTATAAATATCTTTTCTCTTGATTAGAGATGGCGCTAAAAAAAATTCTTGAAGATCTTTCCAAAAAAGAGAAGCTGTATTTTTGGATTACATTAACATATGGTAGTTTTGAGGATAGTTTAGGTTATGGGAGTTTAAATTTTGAAAAAGATGGGAAGGAGAAAATATTTTATTTTGGAGGGGCTGAGGAATTAAATCCATATGTGTGTGAGCGTGATGGTACTCCTTTATTAAAATCAAATATACGTTTGGGAGATTCTCCTTGGGGGGGCTATTTTTGTGCGAAATGTCGTAGTTTTTATGCTGATGAAAAAGACTTTCAGGAGAAAGAAGAAATTATTAAGAATTGGGTTAAGGAGCATATGAAGGGGGATGAATGGCCTGGCTTGGACGAGGAAAATGATTAAAATTAAATCTGTCTGAGTTTTGATATGTCAATAAATATATTTGATAAAAGGAAGGAAGATATTCTGGGAAAGCAAGATAAATCCAGTAAGGGCAGTTGGGATAAAAAAATTGTGCCCCTTTGTGAAAGAATAAATGAACTAAAAAATTATTACACTACCTCTTCTTGTTCTGGGAGGATTCTTTTAATAAGAGATTCTGTTAAAAAGACCTATGGACTTTTTCTGAAGGTTCATCATGATGTCTTGAGTTTTGAGAGCTTTAAAGAAGATTTAGTGGAGATATCTAAGATCGAGACGAAGAATGTTGTTAATTTTAAACAGGAGCCGTGTGCACTTCATGTTGCTTGTAGGACGTTGGAAGATGCGCAGAAGTTGGTGGATGTTGCAAGAAGTGTGGGGTGGAAGAAGTCAGGGATTATCTCTAGTTCCAAAAGGTTTGTGGTTGAAATGTTCGGATCTTCTAAATTGGAGTTCCCGCTTTTGAAAGAAGGAAAAATTCTCGCAGAGGATATCTTTTTGAGAGAAGTTTTATCAAGAGCGAATATAAATCTTGAAAAAAGTTGGGAAGAGATAAATCTACTCTTTGAAAAAATAAAAGATTTTTAGCAATCTTTTTAATCTCTTTTTATCTTGAATATATAAAGATGGTGAACACTAATTTAGTGAATTATATTAGAACTAACCTTGCCAAAGGTTTTTCGATTTACAGCATCAAACAAAGGTTACTTGCACAAGGAGTTAGCGATTATGAGATAAAGGAAGCAATTCTTGCGTTGAATCGGCCTCAAAGATTAAGGAGTCCTCCTCTTCCTTCAGGAGTTGTCAAACCTTTCTATTGAAGAAGCAATGTTATTGGAGGGGGTGGAGGTGAATCTTTCAGAAGGATCTATAGTAAATTTTAATTTTAATTCAGAAGATTATTCTTTCAAGGTTGATAAAGTTTCAGAGGATTTTATGGACTTAACGGGGGATTTTGAAGAGAGGTTGATTAAGGGAGATATCAATAATTTTGATATGAATGGTGATGGGAGAAGGGAAATTTCATTATTTTATGAAGGCCTCGTAGATGGGAAAGGTGTTCTTCGTTTAGAGGGTTTTCAGGATTTCATTTGCCCAGAGAACTGGAATTGTACTTCTTGGGGAAGTTGTATAAATGGTGAGAGACACAGGCTTTGCGTAGATCTAAATTCTTGTGGTACTGATTTTGAAAAACCTTCTCTTGTTGAAACTTGTGGAGATAATTCTTCTTCCGGTCCTGATGTTGTGGGTGTTAGCATTGGAAAGGTCTTGGATTGTGGGATTGCCTACCCTGACAATGTTTCCAAAGAAAATATTTCTGTGGGAGATGGCATAAAGGTCATCTCTAATTTTGAGGAAGATAATTCTCTTGTTTGTTTTGGGAATAATCTAATTAGTGGTTGCGGGTCTGCAAAGTTAATTCTTAGGGATGGAAAAGGATCTGAGGAGTTAATGGAATCCTCTGTCGTTGAAGGGGGGAATTGTTCTATTAGGTACGAGATTCTTAGGGAAAGTTCGGATGAACCCGGATCTGAGGGGACTTATTTGTCCTGCGTATCATACGGGGACTATTTCATAAAAGGGGGCTGTGAGTTTTTTGAAGATGTTGGAAATTGTTCGAAAGGGGAATTACCCGGGCATTTGACTATGGGAGTTTTAGGAGCAATAGTTCTTGATTCTTTGGCAAACGAGGATACTGTTTGCACTGGGACAATGATTGAATATTTGAAGAAGAGTTCCCAGTAGTTGTTTTTATTTCAATTTATAAGCTAAATCTATATAAACTAAAGGTTGTTTTTTTAGCTTATAGGGGATTCTACATCGTAGAATTCAGAGAAATGAAAGGAGGAAAAAGTAAATGGTTTTAGATTTTGCAAAAGAAGCGATCCAAAATGCAGAAACACACAGTATAAACTTTGACGAGTTGAAAGCTGGTAAGGCAAATATAAAGGTTATTGGTGTTGGAGGATGCGGAGCAAACATGACTACTTGGTTGTTCAATAAAGGAATCAATGGCGCGACAGTTTATGCAGTTAACACAGATGCATTGCATCTCAGCGTTACAAAAGCTGACGAAAAGGTTCTAATAGGGAAGGAACTAACCAGAGGTTTAGGTGCTGGAGGAAGAGCGTCCAAGGGTAGAGAGGCTGCTAAAGAATCTCTTGTAGACCTTAAGAAAGCTGTGGGTAATGCGGATATGGTTTTCGTTCTTGCTGGGATGGGTGGAGGCACAGGTACAGGTGCAGCTCCAGTTGTTGCTCAAATGGCTAAAGAGACAGGAGCAATTGTTATAGGAGTTGTGACGATGCCTTTTGAATCTGAGAAAGCAAGAATTGATAAAGCAGAATTTGGATTGCAAGAATTAAGAGAAGCGACAGACACTGCCATTGTTTTGGATAACAACAGACTTGTAGATATTGCTGGTCAATTGCCTCTTGAGCAGGCTTTTGCGGTAGCAAATGAGTTAGTAAGTACAATGGTTAAGGGAATTGTTGAAACAATTACTCTTCCAAGTTTGATAAATTTGGACTATGCCGATGTTTCATCCGTTATGAAGGCTGGTGGAATGTCTGTAATTGGTATTGGAGAATCAGACGCCCAAGATCGTGTTATGGAAGCAGTTAAGCAAGCCCTGACTCATCCTCTACTTGATGTGGATTACAAAGGTGCTAGCGGTGCTTTGATACATATCACTTGTGGACCTGATTTGAAGCTTGAAGAGTTTGACGTTATCGGAAGGACTGTTTCTGAAAATCTTAATCCGGATGCACAGGTTATAATTGGTGCTAGAATTTCCAAAGATTTTGTTGGAAAGGTTAGAGTTATTACAATTATGACTGGGGTTAAGTCTCCTTATGTGCTAGGAAATGAGGTTGAAGATCGAACAGCTCCTACATCAAGAGAAATGTCTGAATGGGGAATCGATATAATCAGTTAGATTTCCTTTTGATAAGATTTTATTTTATACCCTCGGTTTTCGAGGGTTCTTTTATTTTTTATTTAATTTCTGCCAAGTAAGATAAATCTAATTTTTTACAACAATTGTCACAGGTGTGTTCATAATTCCCATTCTTTACATAGATAAGGGTGTCCTACTTTATGTTCACAATACCCCCTTTGGTCTTTATAAATTCTTAAATTTTCGAACTTTTCTGAAGGACTTTTCTCTAGAAATTTTTCGATTATTCTTCTTATTTTTATGTCTTTTATCTTCTCTAACTTAATTTTTTTCATTATTGGTTATTTCAAGTCTTAAAATTATTTAAATCCTTCAGGATATCTTCCTTCAGGTTTCTTTATTTCTTTCATTCTTCTGTTGCTGAAGGTGTTAAAGTGAAGAAAGTTATCTAATTCTCTAAGATTTCTGTCTTTGGGAATTTCTCCTGCGACCCCTATGGGAAATAAAGCTTCAATGTTGTACTTCTCCGGGATTTTTAGGAGTTGTTTTATTTTTCGTTCATTAAATAATCCTATCCAGCATGTAGACAATTCAGATTCTTCTATTTTTAACAAGAAATTTTGTATCGCAGCTCCTGCCTGCTGTTTGCAGAACTTATCTCCATCAACTTCTCCAAAAGCGTTGATAGTTCTTGAAGGGTCTGTTAAAAATAAGACTAGATATTTAGCTTCAGAAATAAACTGCTGAGACGAAAGCACTGCAATTTTTTCTATTTTCTCCTTGTCATCAACTAACATGAAATTTAAAGTAAATACATTTCCTGCCATAGGGGCATAACGGGCACTATCTATTGCTTCCAAGATATCCTTCCAATTTGGACTAAGGGATTTATATTTTCTTATGCTTCTCCTAGATTTTATTGCCTTATCTAACTGCATATTTTTATGTGTTTTTTCAACTATTTAAGTTTGTTCATTTTTATTCGCTTATAACCCCTCCCCCCAAGCATTTTGTTTTAGCGTAAATTACTGCTGCTTGGCCTTCCGAAATTCCTTTTATTCCTTCTTTTAAAGTCAAGATTATTTTTCCTTTTTCTTTGGAGATTTTAGAGTCCAAGAGTTCTCCTACCTGCCGTATTCTCGTAAGTACACTCTTTGGCTTTGAGGAAATCTCTTTTAGGAATTTGTTTTTGTCCAAATCAATTAGATGGAATTCTTTTAAGATTATTTTCTTTCTGAACAATAGAGGGTGATCTTCCGGGGCTGCTATGATCATGTTCTTTTTTTTATCTTTTTTTGCAACATACCATCTCACCATCCTTTTTGTTTTTGGGTCTTGTCTTTTTATTTCAAACCCATATCTTGGACCAAGTCTCTGTCCGATGGTATAATAATAGATTCCGTCATGTGTTCCAATTTTATTTCCGTCCGGATCCAAGATGTTTCCTCTTTTTGGTTTTATTTTTTTTGAAAGAAATTCTTTTAAGTTTATTTTTCCGATAAAACAGATTCCCACGGTTCCTTTTTTATTGTAATTTTGAAAATTATTTTTCTTTGCGATTTTTCTAATCTTCTTTTTTGTAAAGTTGCCTATAGGAAATAAGGTATATTTTAGATCCTCCTGCGTTTGTCGATATAAAAAGTAAGATTGATCTTTTGATTCATCCTTTGCTCGGTGGAGTTCATATTTTTCTTTTCTTTTCTTTATTCTGGCATAGTGTCCTGTCGCAATATAATCTACTCCCATTTTTTTTGCGGCTTTTATTAAAAGTGGAAATTTTATTTTTTCATTACAATCAACATCTGGGTTTGGAGTAATTCCTTTTTTGTATTTTTTGAACATCTCGTCTACTACAAGTTTCTTGTATTCCTTCTCAAAATCCAAGGTGGTTAGAGGGATTCCAAGCTTGGAGGCAATTTTTATTGCATGGTCTCTTTCATCTCTCCATGCGCATCTTCCTGTGATTTTGTTTTTCGTGTCCGACCAGTTTTTCATGAATGCTCCATAAACATCATATCCTTTTTTCTTTAGGAGAAGGGCGGCCACGGAAGAATCAACTCCTCCAGACATCGCCAAGAGGACTTTTTGTTTTTTTTTCGTTAGAATTCTTTTCATCATGATTTATTGTGGTAGAATTATGTTTTAAATATTTTGTCACGTGAAATTTCGTTCGGGGAAATCTTTAAATAAGGAAATCAGTTAAATTTTCTATGACCCGATAGCTCAGTTGGTTAGAGCGGACGGCTGTTAACCGTCAGGTCGTAGGTTCGAGTCCTACTCGGGTCGTTTTAATCCAAGATCTTCGGCTAGGAGATGACTTTTATTTTTTTCAAGGAATTTGTATACATTCCCATGTTTTGAGCCTTTTATCAATGAAATGACTGCTTCTGTTGCAATCTTTATTGATTCAGGATTTCCTATTATTCCTACTCTGTTTCCTTCGATTTCTATAAAACATTCTGTTAAGTTTGTTAGTGTCCTCAATCCTCTCCCTCCTCTTCCAATTATTCTTGCCCTTATTCTCTCAAGATCTTGTCTTTTTGTGTGGTCTTTTATGTTCAGAAATTCAAGTATTTTTTCCTCGTTTTTTATTGCTAGTGAAGAGGATATTGGGAATCCAAAATTTATTGCGTCAATTACTTCTTGTCCAAGATATTCGTCTTCAGGGGAACCTTCAATTGTAATCTCTTTTCCTTTGGATGTTATTCTCACCCCTAAGGCTTTTTCTAATGTTTTTTTGTTTCTTATTATCTTAGCAGCTTTTTTTGAGAGGATTTTTTTCATTTTAGAATTCGTCGGTTTCTGTTTCTAGATATCCATTTTTCTTCAACCAAGCTACCTGGTTTGGTTTGTATTTTAATAATATGTCCCCTCGGCTATCATCCAATTCCCAAGGTTCAATTATTACAGCGTCTCCCGGTCTTAACCAAAGTCTTCTTTTTAATCTTCCCGGAACTCTACAATTCCTATCTTTTCCATCCACGCATGAAATCTTCATCTTGTTCCCCCCATATCTTTCTTCTATAATTCCTATTACTTCCTTTCCTTTTGGAAGGGGAGCTCTTGCTACTTTTGTTTCGTTATTTTCTGCGTTTGGTGTTTTATCTTCGAATTCTTCCATGTTATCTTAATCCCTTTTTGGTTTATAAGCTTGAGGGTTTAGTTATAATAGAACCATAGCATAGGGGATGTTTCCTATTCTTTTTATGCTGTCCTCGCTTACAATTCCGGATTCTATTGCAGTTGTTACTGATTCTTCCCCAACAATATTAAATGTGGCATCCTCCGCAGACATTTTGGAGATTAACTGGAGAATTTCTTCCTTTGATTTTTTAATGCCTTTATAGAAATTTTCTTTTATCTCTAATTGTGAATTTTCTTCTTCGAATCTCTTGCCTATCAAATTTTCATCGCAAATCGCTACTACAAATCTATATGTATCGATAATATTTATAAACATAAAAGAATAAAAAAATAAGAATTTATAAGTTTGTTTATTTGTTTTTGTCAGCGAAATCTTTTCCAACAACTCTCCAACATTCGTGTGGTCCTTCAAGGGATTTTGCCACAGCGAAATATCTTGTAACCTTCTTTCCAGAACTCTTGCTTTCACTAACTTTTTCAACAATTCTGTACTCAGTTGTCTTGAATTTCTTTTTCGTCTTAACGTCGTAAAATTCAACTTCTTCCTTTGCCATTTTTTCCTCCGAATTTAATTTCCCCTAGTTTGCATAAGTTTTTTCTTTTTTTAAAGTTTGTTAATCTCTATATCTTACTACGAATAGGATGTTTTGCCCCACAAGCAAGACATCTTAAAATTGTTAATCTTCCTTCTTTTACAAGTTCAGTATCTGGTTTTTTGCACTCTTTGCAAAGCACGAATTCCCCAACATATTGTTCTATTTTTTGATTTATTTTTTTGCTGGGAACTCTCATGTTCAAAACTAATCTATCTCCGTCTTTCTGTCCCGAACTTGCTAATTCTTTTAGTAAGAATTTTTGGAAATGCTCGGGGTCTCTTCTTATATGGGAAGCTATTTGGAAGAAATTAGTTAGTATTGTCTTTTTCCCTTCAAAGTGTCCTTCTATCTTTGGAATTTCAAAACGTCCATTCCCTTGGTTTATTCTTTTTACTTTTGAATATGCTTCCTCAAGTAATTTTTCATAGTCTTCCATTTATCATCTAGAAAAAGACCTTTTTTAAGGGTTTTTATTAGAAATGACTCTCGTGTTCCAAGATATATTTTAATATTTCTTTTTTTCTATATTCCCAATGTTCATTTATGGGAATGACTTTTCTATCTGAAAGATAAGTTATTCTTTTACCCTTGTAGCTTCCTGGGAGGTCGAGTTTTTTTATCTCTTCTTTTTTTAATTCGAGATATACATATATCCTTCCCCAGATTTTTGTTACCGAGTTTATTTTATCTCCTATTTCAGGTATTCTTTTAAGATATTTTTCAATTGTCATCATCCAAGATATCTTAGTTTTCCAGGCCTTGGTTCAAAAATTATTCCTTCTTCCAGGAGGTTGTGAATTTCTTGATTTATTATCTCTGGAGATGCTTCTCTGAATTCAAGAATTATTTGTTCTGTCTCTGCTCCTCCTTTCTCTTCAGAGTCTTTTATTTTGTCCAGAATCTTATCTTTTAGTGCTTTTATATCGCTTTTTTGAATTTCAGGAGTTGTTTCTTTCTTTGTTTTTTCTATTTCTAATTTCCTTACAAGGAGGTATCTTGGATCCATCTCTTTTATTATTTCTGGCTGTATGTATGTTTCATTATTCCAGTTTCTAAGGGTTCCTATTACTACCACTGTTTGTCCCTGCTGGAATTTTTTAAATTTTCTTGAATCTTCTCCAAATGATTTTATTTTTATTTGCCCGGAACCATCGTCCAAGGTCATAAAGATGTATTCTTTCTCCCCTTCACTTTCATATTTGTCAACTACGTTTCCAATAATATTAACACGAACTATTTTTTTATCTCCCAATTCTAAAAAATTGAATCTTTCCTGATCAAAAATGGGTTTTCCTAAGAAAATCTCCCCTACCCTCAATTTATATGCTGTGTTTCTTTTGAATTCTTGGTCTGTCATCTTTTCTTAAGATTTGTTTTACTTTTAAACTTTCTGTACAAATCCTCTTCGAGGTCTGAATATTGTTCCTTCTTTTGCAAGTTTTTCTATTGCTTCGTCTATCTCTTCTGGGGTTAGTTTTCCCTCTAGCTTTTCTTCTATTTTTTCAATTGGGATTTGCTCTCCAAATTCTTCCCTTAGAGAGTATATTATGTCTCGAACAGTGAATATTTTATTTCTTTGACTGGATTTCATCGTCCCCGTGATTTTATCCATGTCTATTTCGCCAGTTTCTTCGTCGTATCCTGATTGTTCAAGGTAGTATCTCATTAATCTTATAGCTAGTTCCGCATCTTTTTCTATTACTTTTGGACTTAATCTTAATTTTGCGGAGGCTTCGGCCATACGTATCAATGCTCCCAGCTGTCTCGCTGAAATAGGTATTGTTTGCATTTCTTGCCCCTCTCTAATTGGTTTGTTTCTTAGGTTAACATAGAATTCCTTTATTTTTTCCACTGCCTCGTCTGTAAGTTTTGGGGTTATTCTCTGTTTTGCATATGCAACATATTTCCTAAACAAATCCCTATCCACTACCATCTTTTTTGCCTCTTTTTGATGTTCGGTGAGGATGTGCGTTGCAACTTTTTCGTCATTTCTTTTGTTTGGAATATCTCTTAATGAGAATAATAAATCAAAACGGTTTATTAGTGCTGGAGGAAGATCGATTTGTTGAGGGATTCCTTGGGTTGGATCGAATCTTCCGTATTTCGGGTTTGCAGCTGCGAGAACTGATGTTTGAGCTTTAAGTGTCGCTTGAACATTTGCTTTTGAAACTGTAACTGTTTGTTGCTCCATGGCCTCATGCATTGCAGACCGGTCTGTAGGGTCCATTTTTTCTAGCTCATCTATACAAACCATTCCCTTGTTGGATAATACCATTGCTCCTGCTTCTAAGCTCCACCCTTTAAGGTATTCATCTCTCACAACTGTTGCTGTTAATCCTGCACCGCTCGTGCTTTTTCCAACAACATATCTTCCCTTGGGAGAGATATTTGCCATGAAACCTAAAATTACTGATTTTGCAACTCCCGGATCTCCAATTATTAAGATGTGTATGTCCCCTCTATTCTTCTGACCGTCTTGCCTTTCTTTTTGAACCCCTCCGAAAAGTTGAAGAACAAGAGATTGTTTTATTTCTTTATACCCCCATACGCTTGGGGCGATGCTCTCCGAGAGTTTATCAAAGACTTCTGGATCTTGCGATAATTCTAGGATTTGCTGCTCATCTTCATCACTGATGTTTAGTTCTTCAAATGTTTCTTCAAGAGGTATGAGATTATTTACTTCTACTGCTAGTTCGAATCTTGTTGAAAGTCCTCCCGTGGACAAAGGTACTGGCACTTCTTTTAATACACCAATTACTTTTACACGGGAACCAGGGGTTGTCTTCTCTTCCATCCGGGGTTCAACAAGGTCTTCTTTTACGAATACGTTCATCCGTTTTGGTTGTTCTCCTCCAGTAAGCATATCCGGAGCTTCTTCAACTATTAATCTTTGTGTATCTACCATTTCTTTTGAAATCAGCTTAAATCCCCCTCTTCTACCACAAGAACACCTCGAAGGCTCACGGAATTTCTTTTCTATTTGGAGTACGGAGATTATTGTGCCACATGAAGGGCATTCAAATTTTGCATTAACAACCTTTGGCCTCACATCTGATGCTTGTCTGATTATACCTTCAATTACTATGAGTTCATTTAGGTGTTTTGAACGTATGTTCCTTACTCTTACTTCTTGGCTTTTTGGAAGATTGTATAGTCTTACTCTAACTCCCATGTTTTCGGAGCTCATTCCTAAGCCCATTTCTTCAATTGCAAGTTCTATTAGTCTGAGCGTTTCTTCCGGATTTAGGAGTGTTTCATCAGAGAGCGTATTTGAAAATTCCGACATCTGCATGAAATCAATAAAAACTACATTATCATCTCCTCTTAAAGAGTCTCCCAGCTGTTTTTTATAGAAATCAATGAAGCTTTTTGCCTCAATTAGCAATTCTTCTTGTTTTGAAGTCTGCTCTTTTAATGAATCTTCTTCTGTGGAGATACCTTCCTCGTTTTCCATAGGAAATACTGGTTGATTATCTTTTTATAGATTTGTGTGGATTAAAAAGTAGTTTTGAAAAATAATCGTCTTTCCCCGAATCTGCCTACTTTTTGTAGTTCTTTAAGGCAGTTTTGACATTTTTTAGCAATTGTTTCATAGAATCTTCTAACTGGGCCTTATTCTTTGTTCCGGTGCACACCAATTTCCCGTTTGAGAATAATAAAAATGTTGCATTTGGTTCATCTATCTTATATACTAATCCGGGGAACTGTTCAGGTTCATATTCTGTATTTTCCATCTCTAGAGCCAAGAAATTTAAATTCAGTTTCAAGTTTATTGTTCCTGAAGCAACTATGTTCTGAACTGTTATTTTGGGTTTTATTGTGACTTTTACATTTATTTTCTTAAGTTGTTTTATGACTTCTTTTATGACTTCTTTTACTTGGGCTACAGACTTAGTTCCAGTACACACCAAATTTCCCGAGGAAAAGACTAAAACCGCTGATTTTGGTTCTTTTATTCTTAGTACCAATCCTGGAAATGTTTCTGGATTATATTCTGTATTTGGTTGTGTTCTAGCAAGTTTTGTAAGTGGAACTGGTTTTTCCAAAGAAGTCGTAGCAACAATGTTCTGAATCTTGTATGTAGAATCCCTTGAAGACTTTTTTGAGCTTGTCTTCTTAGCTACTTTTTTCGAGGTATTCTTTGTTGTTTTTTTTGTTACCATCTATTTATAAAGGGAATTTTTGCTTTATAAAGGCTTCGAAGGGGTGTTTTGGAGAACATAAATTCTTATAAATATCTCAAGTTTGAAAATTTTATGAATTCGAAAGAGATTTTTGAGAAAGGAAAAAATTTGGCAGTGCAAAAGGGAAAGCATGAGATGAGGTCGGACTACATTGGTCCTTCAAGCGTTGGAGGGGATTTTTCAATTTATGGGGATTCTTATGTTTTCGGTAAAAATGGCTTGAAGATAAAGTATTTTAAGGGTTCTTTTGATGATGACAGTGGGAAATGGGAACTTTTAGAAGTTCATCACAGAGAATCTTTGTTCAGGAGGAAGAAGAAGGTTTACAGTTTCCACTCTGATAGAAAAGGTAGGGTGAAGGAGTTCGTTTCTCCAACAGGGGATTGGCAGGGAAAACTTGAGAAATTTTCTATTGAAAATTAATTTTATTTTTTAAATCTCTTTTCGATGTAACCTAAGAGTGTACTTGCTTTTAGTTCGGTTGTGGAAGGTCCAGCCCGAATATAAAAATGTTCTTCCTTTCCCTCTTTCAAGAAGATTGGTTTTGGGGAAGGATTGCAATCAATTCTAGCGATTTGCTTTTTGTCAATCTTTCCTATTTGCACATCAATCAAAGGGAGGTGTTTTTTTCCAATTCTCTCTTTTATCAAGTTCATTAAGTGGAGATTAAACTTATCTTGATTTCTGAAATTATCTTTTTCTATTCCAATTATCTCTTTGTTGTCAGAAATTCCTATCAAGAGAGTTCCACCCTCTGAATTTAAGAATGCAGCAATTGTTTTTAATGCAGTTTTTTCTATTTCTTTGTCAACTTGCATCGTATGCAAATTTGTTCTTAGGGTAGATTTAAATTCAATCTCTTTGTTTTCGTCTTTTTTCAACAATTCTTTTATTTCTTCTGAGAAGTTTGAATTAAAATTTAGTTTTGGGTTTGATTTTTTGAATATTCTTATTATGTTTGTTAAAAAACTTATGTGATATCTCATATACATGTAGCCCATTAAAGATGC
>NJDN01000008.1 GCA_002254395.1 Candidatus Pacearchaeota archaeon ex4484_71 | reverse complement strand
TATAAGCAACCTCTGAAACAGTCTATTTTGGTAAAAATAAGGGGAAACAAAGCATATGATCATGTCAAGAAATTTGCGGACCTAAATTTAATAAAAAAGAAAAAAGAGGGCCATACAAACATCCTTACACTTAGTGATGAGTTTTATGATTATTTTAATGTCTCCGAGCCAACAAGGGAAGGAAAGAGTGTGTTAAAAGAGTTGGAAACTGTGAATGATGAGGGAGATGGTAAAAGTGATTCGAGCGTTCAATAGTTTTTCTAGGAATTGCGTTAATCAATCATAAAAATCTTTAAAAGGGAGGTAATTGTTCTTCTGATTAGATTAAAATGGACTTCCTCACAATTGTTTATCTTGTATATTCTTTCATTGCGTTTTATTTCCTTTTTTTGTTTGTTCTAATTTATGTTCAGAATAAAAAGAGGATTAATTGGGTTCCTCCAATAACTAAGAGGTATGGGTTAAGCATAGTAATCCCGTGTTATAATGAAGAAAAAAGCATAGGGAAGACAATTGATAATCTTGTAAAGAATGGCTATTCCAATCTTAAAAAAATAATTGTTGTTGATGATCGTAGTACAGATAATTCTTATAAAATTATGAAAAAATATGAAAAAAAATATCCTGGTTTGGTCAAAGCAGTTCAGACTAAGAAAAACACCGGGAATGCCGCTGGGGCTAAAAATTATGGGGCGAAATTTGTGAGGACGGAGTTGATAGGTTTTACGGACGCGGATAGCTTTCCAGAGGTTGGTGCAATAGAAAAGACAATAGGATTCTTTGATGACCCCAAGGTTGGTGCGGTGACTTCAACAGTTTTGGTGCAGAACAGAAAAAATATTCTATGCAGGCTTCAAGCTATAGAGTATATTGTTATTAAGTTTACGAGAAAGTTGCTTGAATTTGTTGATTCTATATATGTTACCCCTGGGCCTCTTGCAATCTATAGAAGGTCCATATTTGAGGAAATAGGAGGTTTTGATGAGAAAAATTTGACAGAAGATATTGAGATAACATGGAATCTTCTTGCACATGGTTACAAAATAAAAATGAGTGCTCCTTCTAAAGTTTATTCCATCGCTCCCACAAAGGTAAAAGCATGGTTTAAACAACGTATAAGGTGGAATATGGGGGGGGTCCAGACTATGATAAAGCATCGTAAAGCTTTTATGAGGAATGGTATGTTGGGAGCATTTGTTCTTCCTTTTTTCATTTTTTCCTGGATGATTGGAGTTTTTGGATTAGCAATAATAAGCTACAGGGTGGTTCGGACGATTATTTTAAAGTTTCTTTCAACAAGTCTCTCTGTAAAATCTCAAGCAACAGTTATTATGTTAAATGATATTCGACTCGTTCCAAATGTGCTTTTATTCATGGGGATTGTTGTTTTTGTTTTGGGTCTCCTATATACCCTTTTTGCATTATATACAATACGGGAGAGAAAAGAATTTAAACGTCCCTGCGTTTTTTCAATAACTACCTACACGTTTTTTTACCTGCTGGTATACCCGATAATCTTGGTGGTGTCGGCAGTTAAATTAATGTTTGGTAAGGCAAAGTGGTAAAATGGTATTTTTGAAGAAGTATGTGTTTCTGCAGGCGCTCTTCTTAACGATAGTAATGTTTCTAATAGGGATGTATGTGGGCATCTCTTTTGAAAAAAAGAATCTTGATAAATCGGAAGCTTTCTTTTCGGAATCCGAAATCTCTTTGATGGATATTGTTGCGTTAAATAATCTTGCCTCTTCGGGAGATGTTTCGTGTGATGTTCTAATAAATTCCACTTTTAATTTTGCTAATAAGGTTTACGAGGAGGCTTTATTGCTGGACGATTATGAGAAATCTGGAAAAGTGGAGGGGAACCTCTTGTATGTCCATAGAAAATATGATCTTCTTAGGACTTATTTGTGGATGAATGCAATAAAGGTGAAGGAAGAGTGTCCAGATAGTTTTTCAACTGTGGTTTATTTATATAATTATGATGTGAAAGACTTGACTGTGAAGGCAAAGCAGTCTGTTTGGTCAAAAATTTTAATGAATCTAAAATCTGATAACCCTGATGAAGTTCTGCTTATACCAATCGCCACTAGCGACGATTTTGTGTCATTGGAAGCTTTGACGAGTGAGCTAAATATTAAGACTTATCCTGTTGTTATTGTGAATGAAAAGGATGTTTTAGAGAATCTGACGTCCTCTAAAGAGATTGAGAAATATTTGAACTAGATATTCAAACATAACAATCTTAAAAAACGAAAGAATTCTTAGCAATTTATGAGAGTTTGTTATAAGTGTGGGATTGGAGAGGACAAGACATTTTTGTATAAAGGGATTTCTAAGGAAGGTATTGTGGATGTTTGTAGAAAGTGCTTGCATGAGTCCGGAATTCCAATTATGGAAAAAAAGACTATCCCAAGAGATTTTGATCCTGGAAAAAGAGAAAGTGTGAGGGAAAGACTTTCGCGTATGGCGGGTATAAAAGAAAATGAGTTTGATAGAGAAAAAGAATTGAGAAAATTGGTTGAGGACAAGAAAGAGGATTCGTTGAACGAGATAGTTGAGAAGAATTTTAAAAAGAGTTTGTCTGCAGACCCTAGTCGGAAGGAAGAGCTTATAGACAATTTTCATTGGGTTGTGATGCGTAAAAGGCGTGCTTTGAAGATGACACGTTCCGAGTTGGCTAAGGCAATTTTTGAGCCCGTGATTGCAATTGAATCTATTGAGAAGGGGCTTTTGCCAAAAGATTATCTTGCTCTTGTTAGGAAATTAGAGAGTTTTTTGAAAGTTGGGCTTTTTAAGGTTCAAAAAAAATATTTTGGACCAAAGATAGTTTCAGAAGAATCAAAAGTGGACATGGGAGTCACTGTCGGGGATTTAAAAGAAATTCATAGCAAAATAGAAGAAGGTAAAAAAGGTGAAGGTAGTTTAGAAATGGAGGAAAAAGTAGATATCTCTAGATTGGATCTGGATAAGGTGGAGGAAGTTGTTGGAAAGCCGATAGATTCCAATAATGCAGGAGCAGTTTCTAGTAAAAAAAAGAAGGGAATTAGCCAGGAAGAGTTGGATAGGATAATCTTTGGTTAATCATAACCTTTATAAACAATATTTATGAATTCTTAATATGGAAATGAAGATTCTTAAGAACGAAAAATCGGAGTTGGAAATAGAATTTGATAGTCTGACTATTGTAGAACTTTTAAGAGTTTATTTGACTAAGGATTCTGGGGTTAGCTTCGTTGCTTGGAAAAGAGAGCATTACACTGATAACCCAATTCTTAAACTTGAAACTAAGGGGAAAACTGCGAAGAAGGCTTTGGATGATGCAATTTCTCTTATAGTTAAAGAGTTAGGTTCTTTGGAAGAAGATTTCAAAAAGTTAAAGTGAAATTATCACAATAATTCTTATTAAGTGTTTTTTATTCTGCTTTTCATGGGAAAAATCTCGACAGGCAGTTATGATTTAAATAGATGGCTTCACGGGGGTTACGAAGAAGATGTAATCACAATGATAGCGGGGCCTCCCGGAAGCGGTAAGACAAATTTTGCTATTTTGGCCGCGTGTAGTCAAGCAAAGAAAGGAAACAAAGTTCTTTTTGTTGATACTGAAGGAGGGTTTAGTCCAGAGCGGGTAAAGCAAATTGTGGGAGAAAACTATAAAGAATATCTTGAAAATATTATTTTATCACAACCGGTGGATTTTGATGAACAAAAGAAATTATTTCTAAAAATTTTGAATCAAATAAAAAAGGAGCAAATAAAATTAATAATTGTTGATGGGATGGCAATGTTGTATAGATTGGAGCTGGGGGATGCGATTCAGTCAAAGAGCGATTCAAAGATAAGGGATGTGAATAGAGAAGTTGCAAAACAGATGAGGGTTTTAGCAGAAATTTCCAGAAAAAAGAAAATTCCAATAATAATTACCAACCAGGTTTATCTCGCCTTTCAATCTGAAGAAGATTGGAAGAAAGGGCTTGAGAGAGAAACAAATATTGTGGGAGGAGATTTGTTTAAGTACTGGAGCAAGTGCATAATTGAGCTTAAGAATGAAAAAGGAAGAAGAAAAGCAATTTTGATTAAACATAGAAGTCTGCCTCAAAAAGAGTTGAGCTTTGAGATAAAAAATTTGGGAATTTTTAAAAGGAGATTTTTTTAGGACACCTCCCAGTAGCAAATAATAAATTTAAATCCCTTGTTGTTTTTTATCTCATGGAAGATTTGAAGTTTGAACAAGTTGAGAAGGTTTCTAAAAGTATTTTCAGGACAAGGGACTTGACAAAAATCTCTCGATTGGAATCAATAAGTCCTCCGTCTGTTTTTGTAGGGTCTCGGTTAAAATATCCGCAAGTGAATGTTGGGATCTTAAGCCCTTTAGCAAAGGAAGAGGATGCAGAGATTTATGACGACTCAAAATATTGGGCAAAGAATAATTTTTCAATCTCAGAAGTTGTTCGTTTAAGAAGTAATCTATTAAATTCTCGTTTTAAATCAAATGTTAGTGACGTCCGTAAAAATGAGAAGTTTGTCCAAATTTCTAAGGAGATTGCTATAGCGTCTAGGCCTGTTGAGGTGGAGATAGAGCTCAAGAATAGGATTATGGGGGCTCAGAAGAAAGACAAGGTATTCGCAGCTCATGGGATGAAAGCTACGTTGAAAAATGCAAGAGTAGTGTCAAATATAAAGGTTGCTCCAAAGGTTGATAGGGTGATAGATGATGATATAAAAGCATCTGAGGGGATTATTTATTTGTATAATAATAGCCTTGATGAATATGCTCTGAGTAAAATTCTTAGCGTAGGGGTTTTGGGGTTGAAGAAAGATAAGAGGATGGTTCCTACGAGGTGGAGCATTACTGCAACAGATGATATGATTGGAAAGGAGTTGTTGAAAAAAGTAAGAAGATATCCCCCTGTGAATGATTATGAAGTTTTTTTTGGAGAATTTATGGGTAACCAATATTTGATAATGTTTTTTCCGGGGGTCTGGGAATATGAGCTTTTTGAGCTGTATTATCCAGGTTCTAGTTGGAATAATTCTAATGAAATGAAGGCCTCTACAGACTATGAAGGGTATGAGGGGAGAAAAAGCTATGCAAAGGACACTGCAGGAGGATATTATGCGACTCGGCTCCCAATACTTGAGCTCCTTAATTCTATGAAAAGGCAGGCGAGGGTTTTAGTAATTCGCCTAGAAACTCCTAGCTATTGGGCTTCTCTGGGGGTTTGGGTTGTTAGGGAAAGTGTGCGTAAAGCTCTAGGGGGAAATGGTATGAAGTTTGGGGAGATGCGAGAGTTTTTAGAGTCTATTGAGAAAATTGGAAGGATAAAATATAATTTTAATCCAGAAGTTATCTTCAACAAGAGTAGGTTAATAAAAGGAATAAACGAACAAAGGCGACTGAGGGAGTGGTTTTAGTATTTTATCACAATAAAGAATATAAATCCTTCTGTTTTTTAGGTTCGATGGGAGGAGATAACGACCAGAATTTGTACATAAATAAGACTCTTGATGAGCTAAAATATAGGCAGGATTTATTGAGGTTCGTGAAGGGGCGAGAAGATATTTTTTATGGTCTCAAGGAATTGGATAATGGAGACTTTGTGTGTTTTACAGGAGATTATCACATTCCAGATGATTTGAGGGTAAAAAAAATAAACCTACGAGAGAGGTTTAGTCGTGGGATTAATGAGCCTTCTAAGCTTTTGTCTCAAGAGTATTCTAAAGTCGTGGAATTTTTCTGGAAGAAATCTTTCGGAGATCTTTCTCTGGATGTGATTTTAAGAGATGATTATGTTAGAGCACAGAAATTAGATTCTCTTCTAAATTTTTATTATCAAGAAGGGAAGGGTTGTGAATGGGAGATGCCCCGAAGTCCAGATCATATCTTGGAATTTTTTAAGAATAGGGGTTTGAGTGAGGAATTATTGGGAAAATTGGAAAATTTGGTTAACACAACAGCCTTGTTAATTTCTGATTAGTCTTCTTGTAATTTTTTTGGAAGCATAGAATATTAAAGACCAAGATAAGATAAGAATTATTAATGAGTAAACAGTGTTTAAATGGTGAATCTTCCATCTTCCAATGGCGACTTTTAGTATAGATTCGTGTATCAAGAAAAGCCAAAGTGTTTGTTTTGATAGGAATTTTATAATTCTGTTTTCGGGCAATTTTAATTTTTCCATTGAAAATATGAAGAATATTGCAAAAGGTAACCCCATCCACGGATTTATTAGTATAGAAAATAAGGAGATTAAGATTGCTTCTTTTCTTCGGTTTTGTGCAAGGAGCATACCAAATAAAAATTCTCCTAGGAAAAAGAAGGGGGAAAAAGAAGCCAATGTTCCTTCGTGGAATTTTATGACCAGAGATAGCAAGAACGCTGCTCCAAAGAACCACTTATATTTTGAATTGTACTTGTTTAAATAAGGGTAAAGAAGATAGAGCATAATTAAAGGGATTAAAAACCATGCGGGGCTTATTATTCCATATTTATACTCTAGGAAAAGAAAATCCACAAATAAAAAATGGCTAATAAGATTTCCAATTATGTTTCCTGATGCCGCTTGTTTTCCGAGGAGCACTGCAACAAGTATTAGCGATAGGTAGTATGGGGGGGCAATTTTTAGATATCTTTTCTTAAAATATTTTGAAGATAATTCTTTTAGTCTGGGATATCTTATTTTTAAGAGATACCCGCTAATTATAAAAAAAAGGGAAACCCCTACAAAGCCCACCTCTCTCGGAATCGGTTTCTTTAGATTATACCATGTGTGAAAGAAAATTATCAAAACTATTGCAATTACTTTCAAAATATCAATAAAAAATATATTTCCTTTATGCTTCATTTAGGGATTCACTCTTCTTTTTTTGGTATGCTTCTATTCTCTCTCTGTTTGTTTCACATTCCGGATTGAAGCAGAAAGTCCAAGGTTTTTTACCTTTCTTAAAACTTGTTATCATTGGGAATCCGCAAGATTCACAATTTTTTCCGGCTTTTTTGAATATACTATTTGGGGGAAGAGAATAAGTGTTTTTGCAATTTGGATATGCATCACATGCTACAAAATATCTTCTTGTTTTCTTTGAGTATGTTATTACGAGATTTCCTTTCTTACATTTTGGGCATGCACAAAGCGTGTTCTTCTTTTTTTCCATTGAGATCAATTTTGTTTGAGCATCCATCAAATCTTTTCCAATGTTCTTTTCATACTTCTCAAACTGGGAAGTTATTTTTGTTATGGTCGATCTTGCTTTCTCTAATATTTTTTCTTCCCTTTCTCTTAGATCTATTTCATCCATAGTTGTTATCTCATCCATCTCATCTTGTAGACCCTTTGTTAAATTTTCATCTATGATTATTGGAGAATATTTTTCAAGAGTTTCTATTAGAGATATCCCTAGAGGTGTTGCCTCAATTGATCTTTCTCTTATGTACCCTCTATCATATAATGTTTCCAATATTGAAGCTCTTGTTGCTTTTGTTCCCAAATTTCTTTTTTCAAGTTCGGATAGAATTGATGCTTGGGAATATCTTTTTGGAGGTTGTGTCTCTTTTTCTTCTACTCTTGTGTCTTTTATTTTTATCTTTCCATTTACATCTGGCAAATCGTTCTCACTTACTTTTGAGGGATAAATTTCTAGCCATGCTTTTCTTTTTATTTCAGAACCATTTGCAGAGAATGATTTTCCATCTTTTTTTGCAGAGATTCTTTTTCTTGCGACTATTGCATTTTCACAAAATAAAGATAAGAATCTTTTTACAATTAAATCATATATTTTTTCATCGTCCTCAGATAGTACTTGGTGTTGCCCTGTGGGATATATCGAAGGATGGGCGGGGTCTGTTTTTTTACCCTCTACTGGTTTTTTTCTTTTCAAAAGTCTTCCCACGCTATATTTCTTTTTTAGTTGTGCCAATATCGATTTATAGTCTATTGTTTCGGGCAATTTTTGCGAGGATGTTCTAGGATATGAAATCAATCCTGCAAGATATAATGATTGGGCAATCTTTAACGTTCTGGAAGGCGTTATTCCGAATATTCGATATGCTTCCGTTTGAAGAGTTGTTAAATTAAAAGGAGGGTTTGGGGGGATTTCTTGTTCTGTTTTTTTTGTCTCTACCTCAATAGTTTCTCCAATCATCTTCTCAAAAGATTGCAATTCTTTTTTGTCGAAGATGTCTTTTGTATATTTTAGTTCTATTTCAGGTTTCTCAAGTATAATAAAATAATTCCAATATTTTTCTGGCTTGAATGCTTTTATTTCTCTTTCCCTCTTTACTATTAAATTTAGTGTTGGTCCTTGAACTCTCCCGATCGACATAATCTTAAATTTTCCTGTAGATTTTATGGCATTCATTATTGCTCTGGAAAGATTTATTCCATAATACCAATCAAGGTAGTGTCTTGTCTCTCCAGCGGTTGCTTGTCCCCAATGGATATGATTCAACTTATGTTCGTAAGCGTCGTTCAATTCCTTTTCTGTTAATGTTGAGAACTTCATTCTCTTTGCATCTTCTTGTCCGCAAATCATCTTTACAACATTCCTTCCAATAACTTCTCCTTCAATATCGAAGTCTGTTGCTACGGTGATCTCTCCAGCGTTTTTTGATAATTTCTTTAGAAGGTCGTAATATTTCTTTGTGAAATCTTTTTTTCTAACCTCAAAATTTGGGACCCAAGAGATGTCAAAAATTGGAACTCCTGAACCCGGATTGTTTTGCTTTAGTGTAAAGAGGTGCCCTACCGCGCAAGCGACAATAATCTTTTTTCCATCTCTGTCCACTTCATAATATGGAACTCCTCTTTCTCCTTTTTTGGAATATGTTCCCAGCGCTGTTGCTATTTTTGATGCTGCTTGAGGCTTTTCAGTGATTATTAATTCATACCCGTTTTTTTTGAGAAGTATTTTTGGGGTAGTTTCTCTGATTTCTTTTGTTGTCGTTTTCTTTTCTCTCTTCCTTGTTTTCTTTGTTTTCTTGCCTTTTTTTTCTATGACCTCCACGTCTTCTCTCCCAATATTCAAGTATTTTTTTTCCACTGATTTTTTCACAATTTCTTCTCTGTTTATTTGTGTGCTTTTTACTTCTTTTTCAGTGGTGTTTTTCAAAACGTCTTCTCTAGAAATCTCTTTTGGGGCACTTTTTTCTGTTTTTATTTTTATATCTGAAGTATCAACGGGAAAATAGTTTTCTACAGTTTTTTCTTCCCTTGATTTTTTTGGTTTTTTTGGCATAATTGAATTAATAAATCCTTGTTTAAATTGTTATTGTTTTATTTTTATACGTGAAATTTTTTAAATTTCGAATATTGTGTGTTTTCTTGCAACGTTCATAACAATAGTTTCTCCAATCTTTTCTATAAGTCCTCCCCCTTGATGCATGTGTCCACAAATAACAAAGTCTGGTTTAAACTCATCTATGGCTTTTCGGACTCCTCTTGATCCTGGGAAGCCCATCAACTCTATCTTACTACCTTGGGGAGGGCAGTGCGTGACCATTATTTTTTTCTTGAAGTTTTTTATTTTTTTGTGTGCTTCAAAAAGTTCTTCGTACACTTGTTTTTCATCTTCATAGAATCCCCAGTCTGTGGTTCCTGTTCCAAAGAATGCTATATCTTGTTTTACAAATGTTTTTTTGTGGAGATTAATCGCGCCGTGGTATGTTCTCTCTATTCCCTCCGATATTGTTTCGGGGTCATGATTACCTGGAATAGTTATCACCTGCCGGCCTTCTTTTATGAAAGGTCTTATTAGATTTTGTGTGGGGTTTCCAAACCACGTTAAGTCTCCTGCAATTATTATTGTATCTACATTTTCCTTATCTGCGATTTTTGATAGTTTTTTTGACAAGGAACTATCTCCATGGATATCTGCAATTGCGAGGATTTTCATAATTTCTTTTTAATAAGTTTATTTATTAATTTTTTGTAACTTTCTGTCTCTAACATATAGTTTTAAAAACATTTAAAAGGAAAACCCTATCTCAAAATATATATTGGAGTATATAAAATGAAAGACAACTTTGACATTTTTTTCAGGAGGAAGCCAGCGCTTATGTTGGTCTCTTTGAAGAAGAATTCTAGGTTAAGATATGGAAGTGTCTTGGCGAAAGAAGTAGATTGTACATACAGTCATGCTGTCAAGATTCTCCAGACTTTGGAAGAGTTGAAATTGGTAGAGTTTGACAAAAAGGGGCGAATAAAATTAATCAAACTCACCAAAAAAGGAAGAGAAGTTGCTGATGCGATAGAGAACATCCAGAATTTAATAAAATAATTTCGCATTGAAATCGCCCTAGAATCTTTCTCGTATTTGGTAATCTTTTTTATAATTTTTATTTTGAATAATTTTTTAAACCCTTTATTGCTTTAGTTATTTGATGGCTCTGTAGCTCAGCCTGGTCAGAGCACTAGACTCTTAATCTAGGTGTCGGGGGTTCAAATCCCTCCAGGGCCATTTTTTGGTTTTTGTTTATATTCTGTCTAATGGGCTTTGCACGTTCTTAATTGATGCCTGGGAAATTTGGGTGTAAATTTGAGTTGTTTTTATATCCGAATGTCCAAGTAATTTTTGGATGACTCTCAGATCTGTTCCAGATTCAAGGAGATGTGTTGCAAATGAGTGCCGAAGCAAATGGGGATAAACGCGTTTTTTGATTCCTGCTTTACGAGAAGAATTTTTGATGATTTTTTGTATTGTGTCTTTTGTCAATTTTCCACCTCTATTGGAGGGAAATAAAAAATTATCTTCATTCAATTTAGAATAGTTTTCTAATTCTTCTTTTATAGAAAAAGGAATCTTAACAAATCTGTCTTTTTTGCCTTTTGCCAATCTTACATGGATTAAGTTTTCTTCAAAATTCAAATCCCCTTTTTTCAAGTTGACGATTTCTGAGACCCTTAAACCGCAGCCATAAAGTAATCTTAAGATTAATTTATGTTTTATATTTGAAGTAGAATCAATAAGTTTTTTTATTTCTTTGATTGTTAAAATCTCCGGCAGGGGCTGGTTCTTTTTAGGATTTGGTAGCTTTAATTTCTGTTTTAAAATTTTATCAAAAAAGAATTTAATTGCAAACAGGTCTTTTCTAACGCTCGAGGGATTTTTATTTTTAAGAAGTTTTACAATATAATCTTTTACAACACTTTCATTAAGACCCTTCCCTTTTGAGTAATCTAAGAATTTCTTTACGGAATCAGAGTATGATTTAATTGTTTGTTTTGATGAGTTT
>NJDN01000007.1 GCA_002254395.1 Candidatus Pacearchaeota archaeon ex4484_71 | reverse complement strand
AGTATTTTATTCACATTCAAAATATCTCCTACTAACTTCTCAGTCAACTCTTCAGTTTTATCGAAAGTTTCATCTATCTTTGACTCATCTACCTTGGGCCATTTCTCAAGACTAATAAAACCCTTATTCCCAATCCTCTCCCAGAGCTCCTCCGAGATGTGGGGACAAAAAGGAGAAATTAATTTTAAACTGGCACTCAAAACATCTTTTGAAACCTCGGAATATGAAAATAACAGAGAGAATAGCTCTCGTATTTTTATCAATGCGAGGTTATATTTAAAACCCTCGATATATGGGCCCACTTCTTTTATTGCCTTGTTTAGTTTACTCTCTACTTTTGCATCAACATCATTTGTAATTTTTACATTTTCGAAAAAATCGAATAATTTTTTTATAAATTTTAAAGTACCATTTATACCTTTCTCACTCCAATCTATATCCTTATCGGGCGATGCTACTGACAACAAAAACATTCTTGCAGTATCCATCCCGTATTTCTTAGAAACAACTTCGGGGAGAATGACATAATCAGGATTGGATTTAGACATTTTTTCCCCATCTTCTCCATGCAACATTCCCTGGTGAAATAATCTCTTGAATGGCTCTCCAAAATTAATTAATCCAATGTCTCTCAAGAACTTTGTATAAAACCGGGAGTATATTAAATGCATACAAGCATGTTCCGCTCCTCCAATATATTGATCCACCGGACACCAATATTTTGCTTTTTTTGTATCAAAGATTTCATTATTATTTTTTGGATCGGTATATCTTAAAAAATACCATGAAGAATTTACGAAAGTGTCCATAGTATCTGTCTCCCTCTTTGCAGGCCCCCCACAAGAAGGGCAGCGAGTACTTCTCCATTCTTCATTAGTTTCCAAAGGATTCCCTTCACCAAACTTTACATCCCGAGGCAACGTAACCGGCAGATCCTCTTCCTTGACGGGAACAACCCCGCACTTATCACAATAAACAACTGGAATTGGAGTTCCCCAATATCTCTGACGAGAAATCAACCAATCTCTCAACTTAAAATTAACTTTTTTCTTCCCAAAACCTTTCTCAACAAGATAACTAGTTATTTTCTCTTTCGCATCAAAATTGTCCAACCCATTAAAATTTTCTGAATTAACTAATTTACCTCTAGAAACATATGCTCTTTCCAAACTTTCCAAAGTAAGTTCCTCCCCTTCAAGAGGACTGATAACAATTTTTATTGGGATTTCATATTTTTTGGCGAACTCAAAATCTCTCTGGTCGTGAGCAGGAACAGCCATTACCATACCAGAAGCATAATCCGCAACAACAAAATTCCCCGCATAAATAGGAACTTTCTCGTTAGTAACAGGATTTACAGCATAACTCCCCGTAAAAACCCCCTCTTTATCAAGACTTTCAAATTCCTTCTCAGAAACAGATTTTAATCTTTTCAAAAAATCTTGAACCTCCTGTTCTCTATCTTTTGTAACAAAATCAAAAAGGCGAGGATGCTGTGCTGAAAGAACCATAAAAGTAACCCCATAGATAGTGTCCGGTCTTGTTGTGAAAACAGGAAATTTTCCGTCAAAAGACTCCCCAGGTTTTTCAATCTCAAAATAAATCTCAACACCTTTGCTCTTCCCAATCCAATTCTTTTGCATAGTTTTTGTCTGCTGAGGCCAATCCAAAGAGGGGAGATTTTCAAGTAGCTCCTCCGCATAATCTGTAATTTTTAAGAACCACTGCTTTAAAACCTTCAATTCAACCTTGGATTTACATCTTTCACAGACTCCCCCTTGTGCTTGTTCATTTGCTAGAACAGTTTTACAAGAGGGGCACCAATTAACTGAGGCCTCCTTCTGATATGCAAGTCCTTTCTCAAGCATTTTCAAGAAAATCCATTGATCCCATTTATAATAATCTGGAGAAGACGTATTTACCAACCTTGACCAATCAAAACTCATACCTAAAGATTTGAATTGCTTCTCAAAATTCTTGGTGGATTTTTCGGTGTAATCAATAGGGTGCTCACCAGAACGAATAGCAGCATTTTCTGCAGGGAGTCCAAGAGAATCATATCCGATAGGATGTAAGAGATTAAATCCTTGCATCCGTTTAAATCTTGCAAAAACATCTCCTATCACATAGTTCAGAGTGTGACCCAAATGAAGCCCACTTCCAGAAGGATATGGAAACATTTCAAGAGAATAAAATTTTGGCTTATCAGAGCTCTCAGAGACCTCAAAAACTTTCTCAGAGGCCCACCCGTCTTGCCACTTCTTCTCTATCTTACTGAAATCTATCTCCACCATAAAAAACCATAAGATAAACCATTTTAATAAATTATGGTTCTCAAAGCCACATCACTCAAAAATCTTAAATACCCTTACAAGCTTTCTAAAACATGGCTGAAATAAAAGCAGTTCTTGTCGGAGACATTGTATACTCAAATTCAAAAGGAGCATATTCTTTAAACGAAAAAAAGCTATTTGGAGAGAAAAAACAAGATAAAATCCAATATAACCTTTTCGAGGCGTTATATCTTGTAAGCAAAAATAAAATTAAAATTTTACACAATAAAAAAACGCTCAGTTTTGAGGAAGCCCTCTCAAAATTTCAAAGAAAAAATAAAAACTTTTACCAGAAATATTTGGTATTTGAGAACTTAAGAGAAAAAGGATATGTTGTGAAAGATGCTCTAAAATTTGGTGCAGAATTTAGAGTGTATGAAAAATCAAAAACAAAGCACGCAAAATGGATTGTGTTCGTGCAGAAAGAATCAGATAAAATAAACTGGACAGAATTCTCGTCCAAAAATCGTGTTGCACACTCTACAAAAAAAAATCTTTTGCTAGCAGTCGTGGGAATGGAAGGAACAATTGTCTATTACGAGGTAAATTGGATAAAACCCTAGCTCCCGACCAAATATTTATAACACCTAATAATTTATTTAAAAAATGTCAATGGGAAATGTAAAAGAACAAACAAAAGATCTTGAAAAATTTCAAGAACACATAAAAGGAAAGAAAAAAGAAGCCCTAAACCTCTTAAAAGAAAACTCTTTTTTAGTGGACGAAAAGCTAGAACCTGCCATAAGGGTAGCATTAAAAGAGCTAAATGATTTTGCAATACCTTTCGAAAAAAATGAAAAATTAATTTGGAGATATTTCATTGTTGACGAGAATAATTACTCTTCCGAAGAAAAAGTAAAAAAAGAAAAACCAGAAGAACCAAAAAAAGAAAAGAAAGTTGAAGAGAAAAAAATTCCAAAAAAGAAAAAAGCTAGAACGAATACTTCTCAAAAGAAAAACGAAAAATTCTTTAATAGAGTAAAAGAATTCTTAAACAGAAATTCCATAGAAATCACAGACATAGAGGGAATTGCAAAAGATAGTTTAACGCTCCGAATAAAGAGAGATGAGAAAGATGAACTCCTCATAGCATACAATAAAAAGAGATTAACAGATGCAGATTTTATAAAAGCATATAAAAAAGCAAAGGAAATAAACCTTAGATATTTAATCTTAAGCCTTGGCGAACCGTCCAAGAAGATCTCTTCTTTCATAGAAGCCATAAAAAACCTCTCAGATTTGAAAAAAATAGAATAAAAAGCTTTAAAAAACCGAATCTTTTCTCTCTACCATGGGAAAAATAAAATCAAAACAGATAAGAAGATATTCTCAAGAACTCATGAACGAGGGAATTGAGTTTTCAGATGATTTTGAAAAAAACAAAAGAATCTTGGGAAAAGAAATGCCAAGTAAAAAAATGAGAAATCAGATGGCAGGTTTTTTAACAAGAGTTATGAAACAAAAGAAAAAAGAAAAGGAAGAACTTGAAACGAAAGAATAATCTATTTCTCCCATCAAAATACTTTTAAATCGCTATCCTCTAATACCCTCATGGCTGCATAGCTCAGTTGTTAGAGCGCTGCTCTCATGAGGCAGAGGTCCTGGGTTAGAATCCCAGTGCAGCCATATGTTTAAGTTTAGAGTTTTAGATTAAGAGGATCATCTTTTTTACGAGGAATTATATGAAAATGAAGATGAGGAACTACTTGCCCAGAAGACTTAAAGTTATTCTGAACAATATTGAATCCGTCGCATTCATATTTATCCATCACTTTTAAGGAAACCTCTTTTAAAAAAGTTAAGAGCTCAGAACCCATCCCAACCGGAAGATCTAAAATTGTTTCAAAGTGAGCTTTAGAAACCACCAAGCAATGCCCTTCCTTTTCTGGATTAATATCTAGAAAAGCAACAAAATTGTCACTTTCAGAAATTTTGCCTTTTCCAGGAGGGACCTCCCCCCTCAAGATTTTACAAAAAATGCAATCTTCCATAATAAAAAATAAAAAAACAACTATATAAAACTAATCAAAAAAATAAAAATTAATTTGGTGTTTACTTTTCTTTTAACCGGTTTCTTCTTAACAACCTTTTTCTTCTTCACCACTTTCTTCTTAACTGGTTTTCTTTTAACCGGTTTCTTCTTAACAACCTTTTTCTTTTTAGCAGCAGCCATAATAAACACCTCCTTTTTGCTAACGTATTAAAGAAAAATTAGTTTATATATTTTTTTATAAGTAAATAAATCAAAGTTCCAAAAAGTTCTTTTTTCCGTCGATTAAATCCTCTAGCACATTTTTCAATTTACTAATCTTTACACGAATTTGTTTTTTATCATCTCTATTTCTTATTGTAACCGTCTCCGACTTTAAACTTTCTTCGTCGACAGTTACGCAATAAGGGGTTCCAATCTCATCATTTCTAGAATACCTTCTACCAATACTGCCAGATTTGTCATATGAAACATTCCAACGATTTCTTAATTCATTGAGAATCTTTTTGGAGAGATCTTCATACTCCTTTCCTTTAACGATTGGCAAAATAGAAACTTTCACAGGAGAAATTTTTGGATCTAACTTTAAAACTATATTTCCTTTCTCGTTATCTTCAAAATATGATTCATTAAGAATTGCTAAAAATGCTCTTCCAACCCCGAAACTAGGCTCCGCAACAACCTCTGGCAGAACTTTTCCCTTGCCCTCTACAAAAACCTTCATGTCCTTCTTTGAAAGAGCTTCATGTTGACTAAGATCATAATTCCCCCTGTCGGCAATACCCGTCAACTCCTTCCAACCAAACGAAAATTTATATTCAACATCCCAACAGTCACTAGAATAATGAGCAAGCTCCAACTTCCCGTGCTGTCTTATTCTGAAATTGTTTAAATCTGCCCCTATATTTCTAAACCACATTAAAACTTGTGAAAGCCAATATGCATGCCAATCTTTTTTTATAATTCCTTTTTTGTGAGCATCTTCAAGAGTCATCTCTTCTGGATCTAAACCTTCTTCCTGCATCTTGCTGGAATAAACTAGAACTTTTAGGGGAGAAATTTCATAAGGACATTTCTCACCAGGCAAAATAAAATATTCTAACTCCATTTGATCAAATTCTCTGCTCCTAAACAAGAAATTTCTTGGAGCAATTTCATTTCTAAAAGACTTCCCGATTTGAGCAATACCAAAAGGAAGTTTCATTCTAGAACTATCATAAACCTGTTTAAAATCCGCAAAAATCAATTGAGCTGTCTCGGGACGCAGGTAAGACTTAATTGCCGTTTCGCTCACAGGCCCAACACTTGTGCTAAACATCTGCTGAAGTTCCTTCGAATTTTCTTTATCTAATTCTCCTCCGCAGAAATCGCACCTTGCATTTTCCATTTCTTCGACATCTACTTTGTTGAATTTTTTACACTTCTTACACTTTACCGCGACATCCTTAAAATTACCTACATGTCCAGAAGCCTCCCAAACCTTTGGAGAAGTAATTATGCTCCCACTCATCTCGACCACATCATCTCTCCTACGCACAAAAAATTGTCTCCAAGAATTTTCTATATTATTATAGAGCTCAACCCCCAGAGGTCCAAAATCCCAAAAACCTGAAAATCCCCCATAAATCTCTGCAGAGGGATATACAAAGCCCTTTCTTTTACAAAATTTAGACAATTCTTCTATACTTAGATTCTTTTTCACTAAACCTTTGCTTTCCATTTGTTTTTTCTCCGAGCTCTTTTTTGATCCCTCCAAAATTTCCTTCATCTTCTTTTCCGCATCAAGCTTACTTTTGCCAAGATATGCAAGAGTCTTCGTCTTAACTTTTTTTCCTTCCCTCTTATTCTCGTTAAGATAATAGTATTCTCTTCCAGCAATTGTTTTTTTGACTATAAAGGCCATATACTTATTAGGCACTACAAATAGATTTATAAAACTTTCTCTGTAGTACCTAAAAAGAAGTTGATTATAAAATTAGGCACTACTCCCCCAAAACCTTAAAAAGAATCATTTTATCTCGTTGGCCATCAAACTCTCCGTAAAACACTTCCTCCCAAGGACCTAAATCCAATTCGAAATCGCTTATTGCAATAACTGTCTCTCTGCCCATAATAGTTCTCCACAAATGAGCGTACCCGTTATCTTCCCCCGTTTGATGATGAAAATAGTCTTTATCTTTCGGTGCAAGCTTTTCCAACCATTCCTCAAAATCCCTTATTAAACCCCCCTCATTATCATTCACAAAAACACTTGAGGTTATATGCATAGGATTCACAAGAACAATTCCATCCTGGACCCCTGATTCAAGAACTGCTTTCTTTACTTCCTCTGTGATTCTCACAAATTCTATTCTTTTTTTTGTATTAATTACAATTTGCTTCGTGTACACCTTTGTCATTTTAATAAAAAAGCGAAGGGCGGGACTCGAACCCGCGAAAAATCGGGCTGCAACCGATTGCAGTAGCCGCTGTGCCACCTCCGCGTGAATTTAAAGAATTAACAACATATTTAAAATTATTTGTTCTGAGAATCCTACAAATGGTTCCGTGGTATTTGTTTTCCCTAATGGCTGCCTTTTTTTCCGCGGCCGCAGCAGTAATCCAAAAAAAAATTCTCTTTAAAGAATCTGCAATAGGATTTTCACTCCTGTTAGCCCTTTTCAATTTATTCCTTGCACTCCCTTTCTTTTTCTTTATAGATTACTCTCTGCTAACGACTTCTGGAATGCTCGTGCTGATTTTAAAATCAAGCTTAGGGGCAGTTGCATTTCTTTTCGTGATGCAAGGGATAAAAAACCTGGAGATAAGCGAAGCCCTCCCCCTACTTGCCTTAACTCCCGGACTTGTAGCGATATTTGCTTTTATTGCATTGGGAGAGAAATTGAATTCAATAGAGATACTGGGGGTAGTTCTCCTAATGGCCGGGACATATATTCTCTCCTTAAAAAAGAAAAGAAACATTCTATCTCCCGTGAAAAAAGCTTTCTCTAAAAAAGGCCATTTCTTTGTCCTAGGGGCCCTTTTAATTTTCACAACTACTTCTATTTTGGACAAAGCCCTACTAGGAAATTTTAAAGTTTCTCTGAACGCTTTTATGGGATTCCAGCATTTAATCTTCGCAATCGTTTTTATAATTATTCTACTATTTTCTAAAAAAAGAACTGAATTAAAAACCGCGTTAAAAAACTCATGGATCCTTATTGCATTTGTTTCAGTGTTTACAATAACCTACAGATATGCTCATCTTCTTGCAATAAAATCGGCCCCTGTGGCACTGGCTCTCTCAATAAAAAGAATCTCAATATTCTTAGCAGTGGTAATAGGAGGAACAATCTTCAAGGACAAGAGACTTATACAAAAAATAATTGCAACGATAATCCTCATTGCAGGAGCCATATTAATTATTAATGGGAAAAATTGGTTGTAAAATTGATGCCCTTCGCCCTCTTTGATAAGCCCTTTCTAGGCTCTGGAATATCTTCTTTTAATGATCTTTTAAGATAATCTCTGACTCTCTTCTTCCTTTTAGCCAAACTATCTTTTGAATTTATATAAGGCCCTCCAATACACCCTCCAACACAAAAATTGCAATCAAGAAACCTTACTTTCTTATCTCTATTTTCTAAGAACTTTATCACCTTTGAAATCCCATCTATAACTTTTACTTCCCCCTTCTTCAAAACACCTCTTAGGTGAGCAGTTTTTGAGAGGCCTCCTCCGATAGGATATATTTTTGTATAGTCATTATAAAATTTGTCAAAATGAATCTTTTTCTTTAAATTCAAATTTATTTTTTTATTATCAAATAAAACCTTCAACTCCCTGTAATCAATAACAAAATCTACCTGGCCGGAATTTTTTGCTTCTTCTTTTTTATAAAAACAAGGGGAGATAAAAACCACTTTGTGAGAAGGATAAGTCTTCCTGACAATTTTTGCCATGGCAACCATTGGGCTATCCACCTTTAACAGATTGTCTTTATATTCTGGAAACTTCTCAAGCACAATATTTACAATTCCCGGACAAACACTAGATATGAAAAAACCTTCCTTCTTTAACTCTTTATGGTACTCTTGATTAACAAGTTTTGCTCCAAATGTAAGCTCCACAACTTTATCAAATCCCAACTTTTTCAATCCGTGAATTATCCCAGGATATGGAAAATCCACAACAAAACTTGGAGCAACCATTGCAACAAATTTTTCTCTCAATGGAAAAACTAACTGCCCACTCTTTTTCATTTTAACGCCCCCGACAGGATTCGAACCTGCGACCTACTGCTTTCTTCTTGAAAGTGCTCCAACATTAGAAGGCAGTCGCTCTATCCAGGCTGAGCTACAGGGGCACGACACAATAGAATATCTCTAGAACTATTTAAAAGATTTGTTATTTTATTACAATCTTGTCGAGGTCTTTTGCCACCGAAACTTCCTTGAAATATTTCTTTGCATAGCCTTCAAGTTCTTTTAGTTTTGGCTCATACCTCTGAGAAATATGCGTTAAAATCAATTTTTTTGCTTTTGCTTTTTTAGCAATCATCCCCGCCTGTCCTGAAGTTAAATGTCCATGCTCTTTCGCCATGTCCTTAAGATCATCTCCAAAACTAGATTCACAAATAAAGAGATCTGCACCCTTTACAAAATCCTTTAACTTTTCGAAATAAACAGTATCTAAAACTATTGAAATTTTCTTCCCTTTTTCAACATAAGTCAAATCTTTCGCAAGATATTTTTTTCCTTCATAGATTATATTTTTTCCTTTCCTCAAATCTGCAAGATGCTTCCCCTCGGGAAGACCAAACTTCTTTAATTTTTTCTTATCTATCCTCCTCCTATCTTTTAACACAAAATTATATGCATTTGTTGGAAAACCCCCATGTTTTACTTCAAAGGACTCCAAATAAAAGTCATCATTTTCAAAGAATATTCCTTTTTTGTTTAATTCCTTTACATCTGCTTCAAATTTGAAGACAGGTATAAATGTGTGAATAAAATTTTTCATAAAATATTTTGTATTACCCGGTCCAAAAATTTGCATATTTTTATTGTACTCATTCAGAGCTAATGTTTGAAAAAGCCCGGGCAAACCAAAAACATGATCTCCATGCCAGTGTGTAATTAGAATTTTGCTTAAATTCCCTGGGTTCAATCTTGCTCTCCTAAACTGTCGCTGAATCCCCTCTCCACAATCAACAAGAATGTTCTCACTCTTATATGTTATAAGGATTCCTGTATGGTTCCTCTTTGAACTAGGAATGCTAGCAGAAGTCCCAAGAAATGTAATCTTTATTTCAGACGCCATAAAAGAGAAGAGCATTTAATGTTTAAATAACTTCTCAGTCAAGCTATCAAAAACAAATTATGTCGTGCGAAAGTCAAGACAAAAACGCAATTAATTCTATAACGCCGTTGAAGCTGGAGAAATATAAATTATTGTATCTCCTCTAAGGAAAGTTAATCCAAGACTCTTTGTAACTTCCCCGTTGCTCATTTGCTTTACGTTGTCCAAAACCAAATTTATATGGATGTCAAAAGCCATCAACGTACCAACAAATTGCTTATCTCCTTTCAAATACACTAACACTTCCTTTCCCTTCGAGTTGTTCAACAAATCAAGGGGTCTCTCAATACCGTTAGCCATAGATTAAGTGAACCGAATTCGTTTATAAACTTTTTTATAGTTGAGAAAACGAATAATTTATAAACAAAAAAACAGCTTATTCTAACATGGTAACAAAGAAAGGAAGAAAAATCTCCGGTGGAAAGTACATAAAAAGAAGAAAAAAGAAAGCATATGAAAAGCCGGGGCAAAAAAGAATTCTTAAAATAGGAGAGAACAAAACAAAATCCATAAGAACTAGAGGCGGAAATAAAAAAACTTTTTTGCTAAAGGGAAAAATTGTCAATGTTAAATCAAAAAACAAAATTGAAAAGGTAGAAATAAAAAATGTTCTTGAAACTCCGTCAAACAGATTCTTGGCCAGACAAAATATAATAACAAAAGGCACAATTGTAGAAACAAATTTGGGAAATGTTAAGATCACCAATAGACCGACCCAAGAAGGAATGATTAATGGTGTTCTTGTAAAATAATTTTACCACTTTTATATAACACAAAAACCAAAAGGTTTATAAAGGAATTCTATTTTTAAAGCTTACGTTAGCTTTATAAATCTTAAAATGGCAAATATAAGAAGATGTCCCGAATGTGGAAGCACAAACCTTACTTTTGACTCTCATCTTGGAGAAGTAATTTGCAATGATTGTGGGTTAGTTGTCGAAGACAAGATGGTGGATACTGGGATGGACTTACAGGGAAAGTTCGATAAGTCCGAAAAAAAAGGTAGAGGAGGAGCCCCAATCTCTATGCAAAAATTTGATAAGGGATTGACTACAAATGTGGGGGAAATCTCCGATATATACAGATTAGAACCAAAACAAACTCGAAAATTCCTCAGGCTAAAGAAGTGGCAAGAGAGAGTTTCTACTTCCATCGAAAGAAATTTACGTCTAGCAATGGCAGAATTAAGAGTGATTGCATCATATCTTAACTTACCAAATGTTGTGCGAGATGAGGCATCTAGAATCTACAACTATGTCTTACAAAGAGGACTTGTAAGAGGGAGATCTATGGAGTCTGTAATTGCTGCATGTCTTTACGCAGCATGCAGAAGCTATAATATCCCTAGAACTCTTGACGAAATGGCCACTGCTTCAGATGTTGAGAGAAAAGAAATTGGAAGAACCTACAGATTCATAATAAGAAAACTTGGAATAAAAGTTAAGCAATCTTCTCCAAAAGATTATATCTCCAGATTCTCGTCCGTATTAAAATTGTCTCCTAGGACACAAAATGACGCGTTAAAAATTTTAGACCAAGCAAGGGAGGTTGAACTAACAAGTGGAAGAGGTCCTGCAGGAATAGCAGCAGCAGCGCTATATGTTGCAGCCCTGATAAATGACGAGAAGAAAACACAAAGAGAAGTAGCAGACATTGCAGGAATAACAGAAGTAACAATCAGAAACCGTTATAAGGAATTAATAGAAAAATTGAACCTCGAAGAAAAAATAAAGCAGAAAGAATCTGAATCAAAGAAAAAAGATAAAAAATAAGATAATTCTATGCGAGGACTAGGATTCGAACCTAGGTAAGCACTGAGCTAACAGGTCCTAAGCCTGTCCCGTTTGACCACTCCGGCATCCCCGCAAATTATTAAGACAAATTTTTAAGGGTATAAAAAGGTTTATGCACTACTAAATCTTGGCTCCCAGAACATGTAAACAGGATGCTTATCATCACTTAAATCTGCTTCGTAAGTACGATAGATTCTATTTCCCGAATCATCCCTTCCGCTCCAATCAAAGAGAGTAGCTTCGTGCTTTTCTTTATCTACCCAGTTTAAGAATATTGCACTGTGAGGACCTCCCCAATAATAAAAAGAAATAATATCTCCTTTTTCAAGAAGGTTTAATTTATCTTCTTCTGGCAAATCTCCCTCCCCTCCAAACTTATTTACACAAGAATAATAATTTGTAGAATATTTAGATCCTCCTGTAGTGATATTTACCTCTTTTTCATACTCCCCGCTTCCAACAGTCACAGTATAAACTTTTCCATCTTTATCAGAATACTTGCACCACCAAATTGTATCTGCATAATTATAAATGGGCTTAAGAGCATCAAAACAATGTGCCGCATTTACCACAGGAGCTCCGGTATAACAATTTACCGAATCTGCAACCGCCTCAAAGGGATCTGACTGAGAAGGCTCTAAACATTCCCCTCCTTCTCCTAAACTCATATCTTCTCCAGAAGAATCATACTTCTCTTGCAATAACTCCTGAACTGAAGACATTTTCTCCGGAAAGTTCCAGAAGTCTTGCCACCAATTATCTCCATCTCCCTTCACGTTCATACACTCTTCTTCTGTTAAAAGAGCTTCCCTATCCGCACAAAATTTAGCATCACAAATCTGATCAATAAAATCTCCTTGAGGAGTATTGAGGATATAATATGAATCAGGATCAAATTTCTTTACCCTTTCAAGAGCATTTTTAAAATTCCACAAAGGCTGACTCCCTTCCATACAACACTGAATGTTTGAAGCTCCAGGACACATAAGAGTCTTAAAGCCAGTTGAACAATAATAATTGTTTACATCAAGACACGCCCCTCCTTGATTAGAACAAGCCTGAGGATCATATTGCTGTTTTTTATCATACTCTCCCGTACAACACCTTACGTTGTCCGGATCATTCGGACAGTAGCCCCTTTCAAAACCGCTAGAGCATTCGTACTCATTCATATCCAAACAATATCCACTTTCTCCATCAACTTCGCAAGTATTTGCTAATTGGGCCACATCACAAAACCGATTAGAATAAACCAATGCTAAATTTTCATCACTCAAATCCTCAATAGTGGTTATACCTCTACTCTCCAACCTCTCTATTTCTTCTTGTTTATTTTCCAAAGCTTCTCCTCCGAAATTAGAAACATAGATTATGTCTATCTCTTGTGAATCAAGATTTATTATACTATCAATCGATAAAGAATCCAACTTTTGGACAACAAGAGTTTTATTCCTTGTTATTTCCTCTTTCGCTTGTGCTACACAAGGTTTCATTTGTTGAGTCTCTTCAGTGTTACAACCAGATTTAATCTTAAAATCAGCTGCTAGGGAAGGCACAAGATTAACATCTAAATTACTCTTTATAGACTCAAAACTGGAATCGTTTATCAATCCGTCCGAATGAAAGGCAATTATTAAAGAGGGGTTATCTATATATCTCAACTTTTTGACATTTTTTAGTCTCAGGAATGCAGAAGAATACGTCCATCTCCCCTCTTCATTATAGCTCTTTTCATATAAGATTTTTTCAACATCCTTCAAAGGGTTTTCAACATTTGCCCACCTTGTTAAAAACCAGCTTCCATCTCCTTTTACATCTGTGCATTGTGAATCATCAAGAATATTGTTTGCACAAAGTCCATCGATAAATTTTTTGATTTCTTGATTATCTGAATATTTTAAATTTGAATCCAAATCTTGAGCATAGCACATTGCATCTTCTAGTGTCCACTTCTCCCCAAAAATTTCAAATCCTTCAAAAAGATCCCCAGAATCTTCATAACCGGAAAGATCTAACCAAAAAATCAAATATTCCATACTAGACTTATATTCTCCCAAAATGGATATCAAAGCAACTTCAAAATTATTAAGATAACTTTCTGAATTTCCTAAAGGCTCTGAACACTTGTGCCAATCCCTTGAGCCATCATACTTAGACTCACTCATTAAACTATATCTACTTATGCTCCAATACCACTCTCCATCAGAATAAAAAAAGCTAATAGTCTTATCAAAACCCTGTTTCTTACGCTCTTTCGAATCCAGTCCTCTAGATTTTACACTAAAAACCCCATCCCCAAAAAAAGTTACCCATTCTGTTGATAATAAAGGAGCGTTTTTTTTAGACACCTCATCCATTAAAATTGAAATGCCTTCTTGAGCACTTTCGGCTTCCATAAGTTTAACATTTATTCTTTTTTCTTCATCATTCAATTTTACAATTCCCTCTTGAATCTCTGGATTACTCACATTTAACCATTGTCCGGAACCCACTAACCAATGCCATTCCCCCCCAAAAAATTTGTAAGAAACCTCGTTTAGATTTAGCTCAGGAGATTCGCTGATATCCAATCCAGATCCAATCATTTTATCTAAGAACTCCTTCCCTTTTCTATCAAGGTAAGACAGGGGTAAATCTCCATTTTCAAGCGTAATTCCTTTGTTTCTACCTTTTAGATTAGAGATTCCCAATGCATTTTTTCTCCCATCTAAATATTCTACATACTCCCCAAATTTCTTCTTTGCTAACAGCCCCAACGCTTCTCCTTTTAATCTTAAAATTTCTGCTCTCTCGTTGGAGAAAAAAACATCATCAATAAAGCCATTTATGAAATCTAACCTCTTACTAGGGTCCTTCATCTTTGATAAATTATCTAACTTGGATAAGAATTCCCTGGAATCCAAAAGATTGGGCGAACTGTTAAACATATTATTTATGTACCTATCTGTTGTGCTTTTAAGAGCATCCTGTGCACTCTTGTCGAATTCAAATGCGCTTGGAATAGATTTTCTGTCTATCCAACATCTCACATTACGATCTCCGCAATCCCCAACGTCAACCCACCTCTGCTCGGAAGTACCATAATTTGGATCAGAAACACTTCCAGGATTATCCGTAGCACAGATCCTTATAATTCCCTCGTTATAAAGTTGAGGGTCCATCATATTTCTTGCTCCCTCTTCAAAATTAGGATTCACTAACTGATACCAATCTGCAGATCCCGAAACACACTCTTTCTTGGAGTGAACAGTTTTGTTAACCTGTCTTTTAAGATATTGATCTTCAACATAATCAAATGCAAAGTTCGTTGAAACTTGACCAAAATCACATTCTTCCTGTCCATTAACACTTATGCAAAGTTCGTTGAAACCTTGGGGCGCTGTGAAATCAACTGTCTCAGTTTTATATTCTCCTCGAGTAATATATCCCGATGCAACAATCCTCCCCCCACCATCTTGATAGAAGGAACCAACATCTCCTCTTAAATAAACCTTGAAATAAACCCCTTGATCATTCCCTGCGTAGATATGATAAAATACTTTATAATGAGAAATCGGTGGGTTCGTAACTGTTGTGAATGGAATTTCATCAAACCTTCCATTAAACTGAGGAGGAGAATCTGCTTTTGTTAGAACGTCCAAAAAGTTAGAACCCTCAGGGTAAGTAAGAGAAACATAATTTTTACAAATCGCACTACCAATTTCCCCCGTACTTCTAGCTTTAAACGCCTTATATGAATTAAGTGCATATGATTGTGTAAAGTAATCTACCGAACTCTTTGCATTTTCCCATGCTGCCTCCACTCCTTGATACTCTCCTCCTCCTCTGGCTCCATTTTGACCAGTAAGAACTCCCAATATTTTTGGAATTGCTAATTTCACTATCGGAAGTGCTTGTTCCCAAAAGAACTCACACATGTAGATACTATTAACCTCGTCACAAATCCCCACAGTCTCGCCAGTTTCAAGACTTTGTTCTAAACAATCCTTATACGATTTTGTAATTGACAGCCATCCATCAATACCTGCCTTAATCCCTGTTAAACAAACAGGCACATAAATTCCCTCATTAATATTTGGAAAACAAAGAACAATACTTCCAATAATCCCAGATTGAGTAACATCTTTTACTGGATAAGCCCCTCCAAGGTCACACCTTGAACTAGGACATATAACAGGGTCACAGACATTGAACAATAATTGACAATCTTTTACAGACATAAAATCCGAACACTCTGCAGGAGGATTATTTGTGGCAGGCTCTCCAGCTTTCAATACTGCTGTCCCTCCTTCTAAAAGGGCTATCTTGACTCTTCCAGATTTAACGGCAGATTCGTATTGACGAGAGGCACTTTGAATTGCGTTTTGAGCAGCGTTAAAAAGACTTCTGGCCATCTTGTCGCTTAATCCTGTGAAAGCAACTGGCTGATCTGCTTTTTCATTAACTAAAACACAGGTATCATCTCCCTCTCCCTTTGCATAAAACTCTTCCCTACCATTCTCTCCAACATTACAGATCCAATAGCTTCGAACAGCCCCCGAATCATCATAACTTGCAATCCTCCCACCGATTGGAAGCGTTTGTTCTACGTAAGCATACCAACCTGATTCAATACTAAATGGAACAAGTGCAGGAAGACCTTTGTAAGGTTCCGCCTCATAATATTTGACAACAGGGTCAATATACTCATTCTTGTAAGTCTCAACACTAGACTTTACAAACCTTATTCCAAGAGGGTTTGATTCTCCCTCTTCCTCACATTGGTCGTTCTTAATAAGGAAAGTTTTTGAGACAATTCCATTATCATCAAAAATCAGCAGATATCTGTCAGCATTTTTAGACCTTACGATTATTGCTGCATTCAAATCAGAATTGTCACATTTGGAATATCCTGTTTGAGAAAGAGGAATAAATTTGGCCAAAGGTACTCTTTTAATTTTATCCGAATCTAAAACCTTCACTTGAATCTTGTCTTCCTCCTCCGTAGATTTCAAGTCTTGAGAGTTTTCATAATTCTCTTTGATATCATAAGCAGAGGAATACAATCTTTCAAGATATTTCTTATCCCCTGTACTTTTCCACAGAGAATAATACATGTCAATCTCTTTCAAATCTTCGAAATTATAGTTATGAGACTTCAAAGAATCTACTGTTTTTTCTCCTAGAAAATTACTCTGGTACGTTTTCCCTTTTTCTATAGCTCTTATCTTATCATTCTGTCTGTCTATCTCTTTCTGATATTCATTAACCTCTTTCTCTATCTTGTTTGCATTCTCCAAAAGGCATTTTTCTTTGGAAGAATAAGTTTTCCCATTATACTCTGCATCTTCACACTCCTCATTCCACCCCCCCTTGCCTTTCATTACTTCCTGTCTTGCAATAGCTTTTCCCCCGGAATTTTTAAGCAAATTTTCTATTGTTAACAATGTACCAGTTGCGAGACATGTAGTCTTCATTGTTTGAACGACATCCCCCAAACTACTAGAAATCTTTTCCCAATCTTCAATTGTTTTGTTCAAAGATTCTATCTTTCTCTTCGTAACAGAGGGGGAGAGTTTAATTCCCCTCTTTTCTATCCCTATCTTAAAACTAAAATTAGTTCTAGATTGCGAGTTTTTTATACTCGGAACTATTGAAATTTTAGCATATTGTTTGTACTCAATCTTTTGTATCGTAAAAGTATAATCTCCTTTTGGAATTGCAACTCCCTTCTCAAATGTCCAATCACTCCCGGAAAAATATTCTTGGGTGTTTTGCCAATTAGATTTATCGTCCAACCTAAGCGATAAAACCGCATGATCTTGATCTGTTATTTCAACAAGTCTGATTGAATCTCTCTGTCCTCCATTATCCAAAACTATTTCGCCTTCTTCAAAATTCTTCCCTTTTAAGGATTCTATTATTTTTTTATTCCTGCTTGAAGGTTCTTGCCCCCTAAATACTCCTCCCGTCACCCTACTTTCCGAGAGATTCATCCAATTTTTGTCATCTAAAGACCACTCCCACTCTTCTTGCTGCTTTGAATACTTAAAATATATTGGAGTGGACCCTATGCTTCGAATTGTGAATACATGATCTTCATTGAATCTGCTCTGACTTTTTAAATACGCAGTCATGTCCTTCGTAAGAGAAAATGTCTCTTTCGTGCCATCAGGGTATCTCACCAAAACATCAACTCTATAATCCTCCATAGAAGGTAAATGGATTCCTTTCAAAGAAATTTTCCTCGTTTGTCCATTGATTGTTATCTCTTGCGAGGAAACTCCCCTATTAGAGATCTCTTCCTCATTGGAACAAATTTCTGGAGATTTCAAATCTTTGTAAAGAGTAGAAAAATCCTCACACCACTTTAAAACATCTGCATTCTGTCCAAGAGAAGAAGCCAACTCAATTTTTTCCCTGAGAGCTTTCTCTGCAACTGTTTTTTCATCATCTTCAGGATACCTTTCATTTATGTAACTCTCCAGAATCTCATCATAACTATCAACAGCAGAATGATAATAATCTGCAGTCTCTCTATTTAACTCCCTGTTTATACCAGAAGAATAACCTACTAACTTTATCTCATGATCTCTGAAGTCTGCTAGTTCTTCAAAATCAATTTTCTCCCACGCCTTGCCTGCCTCGGCAATAAGGTCTATAACTCCAAAGAAAATCGACTCATACGCTCTTGCTGCTTTTGTAAACTCTCCCACATCAGGGTTACCAGTATTTTCCATATACGAAAAGATGTATGAATAATAATCAACTATATCCGAATCCAGCTTATTTACATTTTTCATCTTTTGGGCATTAGAATCAGAAAGAGCCACAACGTAAGTTGTTAGAGTTTTTTCTTGATCTTCAGAGTATTGACTAGAATCTAGATATGCCAAGTAAACTCTCTCTGAACCATCATCTGAGGAGTATAAATAATCCCCCACCGAAACATTGGAATACAGTTTCCCGTTTATCTCAAAATTAACCGCTGGAAAGTAGCTAAGGACAATCTTTCTCGAAGACCCCAAAATATTGCTTGCCCCGCCCTCAGGATCTTCCTGGCAAATAATAACCACGGTTTTCATAGCACCATTATTCTCCATGCTCTTAAGCCTACATTTGTTATCTAAGAAATTTTCTCCCTTCACCAAATCATAATATTGCCCATTAATTTTAAGCGTAACAAAATCTTCTGCAGCTCCAATATCGTCCAATCTCAACTTCATACTTGCAAAACAACCCAATCCAGGCAAGTAGTAAACCTGGGACTCTTCCCCCCTCTCCAAAAAAGTGGAACCTATCTTCCTCTTATTCTTATTCCCCCCTATTAGCCCATTGTAAGATTCATCTGAATAAATGCTTATTTTTGCTCCCGCATCTGAAACTTCCTCTGCCCTAAGATACCCTCTCCCATCCCAGAAATAATACTTATCTTTTTGTAAAGCCCATTCAGAATCGCTTAGCACAGGTAAGAAAAATTGACCCCTCCGAACTCCAAAAGCATTTTCTATATCGTATCGAATTGATGCAGTAATATTTCCTTCCACAAAATCAGGCATTGAAGATTCGTTTGGATTTCTTCTCAATCCAATAACTGCATATCCCACATTTTGATAGTTGAAACTATTCAGACCATCGTTATACCCCAAAGCAGACCTAGAACCGTAAAAACCAACACTTGAAACTCCTTCAGAATATTGACCTCCAAAAGTCATGGACTTTATTGCTTTAACGTCGATTAAAGGATTTATCTTTATGGCTTTTATTGGACAAAAAACATATACATTTTGTTCCTCCAACAAATCACTTCTTACTACAGGAGGCGTACAACCTGCAGGATCAATTTGAAGAATAAAGTCCGTACCTTGAGTACACATATCATCGTAATTTGCAAAATTTCCTCCAAGAGAATTTCCCCCAAGATAATACTTTACATTTTGTGTCTCAAAATATGAGGCAGATAAGAAACTGGAAAAGGACACTAACATTATCAAAAATGCAAAAACTAAGTAAAACCTCTTTTGAGATCTCATCTTAATTCTACCTCCAACTGTTTATCTTCTAACAGAATATTATTCATTTGCACTTGGTCTATAGATGATGGTTTATCCATCTCTTCAGAAGAAATATAAAGTGTCCCACCTTTTCTCAAATCTTCTTCTGAAAAATAAACTGTTGCCGCCCCCCCTCCAACAAGAACTTCTGAAATCAACTGGGAGGGAACATCTACATCAAAACACTCCTTTTTTGTAATTCCAAACGCTCCTCCAAACGCAGTAGGAACATCCACACATTCTTGTCGAGTAGTCGCCTCAAAATTCAAAGAAGAATTTGAATAAGCCCTCGCCTCAAGATGATAAAATCCCTCACTAAGATTTACTTTTTTATTTCCAGGGAGAACGTTAATCAAAGTAGTCCCATCATCTTTAAAGAAACTGAGAATAACCTTGCCATTAAACATCTTATTCCCTAGCTTAAAAGAGATCGTCTTTTCAAATTGTTTATCAAGAATTATCTCAACACTCCCTTCTTCCATACTTGAATAAATTGTATCTGAAGGAGAATAACCATCTGCCTCCACACGAATATCCCCATTAACACATTGTGGAACTTTCGCAGTAAGACTTCCCCCCTCCTTTGTTTCGCCAAGGAAACAACTAGAAGCGGAACAATCGAAATACACTCTCCCCCCTTTTACAGGACGATTTAAAGAATCTTTTAAATTAACTGTTAGTGGAATTTCAGAATACTCACATAAATCCGGAAGATCATTCCCCACAGACTCCCCTTCTCCAGAGGGGGACCTTTCTTTATTCTTTTTTATAGAAACTACAACAGGAAACTG
>NJDN01000034.1 GCA_002254395.1 Candidatus Pacearchaeota archaeon ex4484_71 | reverse complement strand
CAGTTGTTAAAGAAAAAGACTGATTATTGTGCACTATTAAAGTCATATCAAAATTATACCTCCCTGCATGTATAAAATGAGACATCCCCTCAGAATATGCATCTCCGTCTCCTTCGAAGGCAATAACTTTCAAATTGGGATTTCCTAATCTGATTCCCATCGCCGTCGGAAGAGGCCGCCCATGCAAACTATAAACTCCTGAAAGATTAAGATAATCGAAAATTTTACCATGGCACCCTATTCCAGATACAATCGAAAAATCATTCCTCTTAAATCCTTTTTTAAATAAATTATTTAGAGACAATTTTACCGCATCAAGAATTGTATAATTTGGACACCCTGGGCACCATGTCTTCTCTTGTCCAGTATCCAGGACATCCCCTCTTAATTTTTTATCCATCTTGCAATTTCCTCCTTTAACTTATCTTTTTCAAAAGGTCTTCCATCATATTTAAGAATTTTTTTGTCAATCTTTATGCCCGTCTTTTCCCTTACTAGCCTACCGAGCTGGCCCGTAACATTTGCTTCAACAAGCAAAACTTTCTCAGACTTGCTCATCTCTTCCTTTATTTTATCTGATAAAGGTTTCATGTAAACAACTTGTAAAAATTTAACATCTAACCCTTCTATTGCATCTATTATCGCCCCCGTAGAAGATCCCCACCCTAAAACTAAATTTTTACTTTTCTTGTTGCCGTACAATTTAACCATTTCTAGTTTCTTTACTTCTCTCTTGATCTTCGCATATTTTTTTAACCTTCCATTTGCAGCTTTCTCTACTATAGAAGGATCTTCCGTCGTGTTCCCGTATCCATCATGTTCGTAGCTATTCACCCTTAATACCTTCTTCCAAGGGAGATCTTTCGTGGAAGGAACCAACAATACTTTTTCCTTTTTTTGAACAAAAGAGTATTCTGACTCTGCCATATGCTTATCTGAGAGAATTATCGAAAGTGCATTGAATTTTTGTGAAAGATAAAAAGCCTCATTTGTAACCCTCCTTGCTTGCTCTGCAGTTCCAGGTGCGATAACTATTCTTGGAAATTCTCCATGACCTCCCCTAAGCGCAATATCTAAATCTGCTTGGGTGCTATAAGTTGGGACGCCTGTACCCGGACCAGGACGAGAAGCAAGATAAACTACAAGAGGAACTTCTGCCACACCTTGCATACTAAGACTCTCTGTCATTAGATCATATCCTCCTCCAGATGTGCCCACCATCACTTTCGCACCTGTAAAACTCGCGCCAATAGCAGAATTTATTACTGCAAGTTCGTTTTCGGGCTGAAAAACCAAGAGTTTGTTCCTCACTTGCTCTTTAGCTAAAAGATGCATAACTGGCGTTGCGGGGGTCATAGGATAAGCAATATACAAATCTGCTTTTGAGTCTAAAAACCCCTTTGCTATCCCTTCACTACCGCTCATCAATATGGTTCTATTTTTTCTTGCAGATTCTTTTTTTCCAAGAGAGTAACGTCTTTCAAATTTATCAAATCCCTGTTTTGCGGCACCAATTGAGGCATCATTATTAAATTTCTTCTTAACTTCATTTAAGAGAATTCTCTTTTCAACCCCCAAGATTTTTGTTAATGCCCCTGCTAAAGCGATATTCAAATTTATTCCCATGCCTGGAAAATCATTTCTAGACAAAGTAAATCCATCTTTTTTTAAGCTCTTTTTGTGGATTCCCAATGTTTTTGTATCTAGGGCAATGACCCCATCTAATTTAGATTCAAAACTATAAATTTCTTCATCCGAGATAGAGAGGATATTAAAATTATGTCCCCCCCTTATCAAAGAAGGATAATCTCTATAATTAAAAACAAAATACCCTTTATCTACCAATATTTTTGAGACAATCTCAGAAACACGATTTACCCCTTGGCCTGCCCTTCCCCCAATAAGAATATTTAACCTCATTTTCACAAATCATAAACAACAACACTATTTAAATTTAATTAAAACAATTATTATCGACGACAAAATTAAGTTTACACACTCTTCACTGCACTTACAGCAATATTCCCAGTACATGTTCCTGCAACCCCTAAAGGAACATAGACTCTCCAGTATGTAGAATTCCATGCATCATCATTTGTAGCATCATTCTGCCTGTAACCCAAATCAAACTGTTCGGTTGTTGGAGAACTTGTTAAATTTATATACAAATTCTCAAACTCTGTTAAACTCAAACTTCCAGATGTAGACGCAGTCAAATTATATTTCTCATATCCTATAGATATATTCTGCACATTCCCATAAGTGCAATTGAATGCATATCCATCCCCAGGAGTAACAGCATATCCTGACAATTGAAGATCTATTTCAACATTTCCAAAGTTTGTAGCATTAGCAACCTGTTCATCAGAAACATATGTTGAATTTACTGTACCATAATTTATAGAATCAGGTAATCCTATTGCCAATAGTTCCTCTACAGTCGTGTTCTCGTGTTGATTATCATTTAAATCTGTAGAATCCCAAACCTCAGCATAACAAGTCCACGTTCCAGAGTCTGCATAATATTCCACCTCAAAAGTGCAGTTAGCAAGCCCGGTAAATTGATCGTCTGAAACTCCGTGCCAAGAACCAAAACTATTATTTAAGACACAACTAGAATTGGTATAATGATAGTTATTATCATCTGCTCCATTTTCAGTCGAGGTTGAAAACTCATACAATGTAGCATTTACCGAGGAGACATTTGTATCATTATTATAATCCCTGTACAACACTTCACAACGAACAAGTTTGGTCGCGTTTGGAAGAAGAGTTATGTTGGAATCGTCTTCCACACTAATGTTTAAAATCTCTGGAGCAACAGTACCAACATTTAGATATGTTTTAACAATTACATTTTCTCCTACCCCCCCATTAACAAGAGGAATTAACATAAACACCAAAATCCCTATCAAAAGAAAACTTGCCAAAAGAAAGCCTCCTATCAAAAACCTCTCCTTACCAATCCTATTTATAAAAAGCCCTTTTTTCATTTTATGTTCCTAGCTCTACATACAGATAATAAGCAGTAGCCCCACTATACCCTGGGATACCTTTCTCTGGAACAATCATTTGGAAATCATAAGATCCCCCATCGTAACCAGTAGAATCTTGCTCCAAAATTGTAGAATATATTATATTAGAACCATCATATAAACTCATCTCCTCAAAAGTCACATCTTGTGTAGCATTATTAACATAAGTGTTTAGAGTCGGACAACTGTTTGCTGTGATTTGTACTCCTCCAACGTAAAATGCATCATGAGTGCTTCCACTAAAAGTTGCAGTAATGTTGTCATCCACATTTGTATGGTTCATTGCAACATTCTCTTCCTCAAGTGTTGTCGTATTCGCACAAACTATGCTTGACCAAGACACGGAGCCACTCTGACGAGTAGCATAAACGTTTCCTGTAACAGTGGATAAACTCCAATCATAGATTGTTGAACCAGAAGCATCATCTAAACTAAATGTTCCGAACACCTCTCCCACGAACGCTTTCCAACGAGGATCTTGAACATTTGCAGTAAGATTTAACTTTTGAATATATCCTCCAGATATATTAAGAGTGTAAGCACTTGCAGATACCCCCGTTTCATTTGACCCAAGGCTAACTGAATCTGGGCCTACAGGGTCCACAGCCAATACGCCCATAGAAAACAAAGTAACTCCTAGCAAAGCTAGTAAAAAAATAACTTCTCTCTTTTTTTTCACTGTATTCCTCTTCATTCTATTCATCCTTTAACCCCAAAAGGGTTTGAGTGAAAGGGTATAAAAACAAAAATAAATTTTCCCTTACTCTAATTCTACGTAAAAGTAATACGTAGTTGTTGCAGTGTCTGTTCCGTGCCCATCTTCAAGTACAAGCATCTCGAAGTCATGCGGAGCTCATCGTAAACTTTTGTACTCATACATGTTCCCGATGTGAATTGCGTACCTGCAGTGTAAAACTCATCATGTCCATTTCCAGTAGCAAATGTCTCGTTCACACCATCCGCATCGTCCGCTCCAATACCGTACGATGTCTCAAGTGCAACTCCATTTGTCGCCCAGTCAAAACAAGCGATACTCCCCCAAGCAACCGAATTACTTGTAGAAGCATAAACTTCACCCGAAGGATTTGCAATAGACCAGTTGTACATCACATTCGCACTAGCATCTGCCAACCTAATCGCCCCAGTCACGTTACCAAAGTAACCCTGCCAGGACTGAGTCGTAGAAACTCCTTCAATACTAATCTCTGAAACATTCCCTGCTATTGCCTCTTGGGAAGTTGGAGATGTTGTTGGAGCAGTGGAATTTGACACCGAAACAATTGTAGACGCTCCAGAAGGAGTAATTGCCGAAGCGAACACTCCTAGCGACAAGATGAATGCAAGAACAAAAACATACACAAAAAACCTTTTCAAACCGTTCATCTCAATTTTGAACCTCCTTTCAAAATATTTGAAAATTCAGGGGATACATGGAGGGGAATCCAATTCTCCCCAACTTCTAAACCTTCCCCGTCAGAAAAATTTAAATTAGATTTCGGAAAGAATTTTGAAGAGAAAGATAAAAACTTTTGCTTTAACGAGGAATCGTCAGACACAATAAATATCTTTGAAAATTTCTTATCTACAACATAAATTGCAAGAATATTCTTCCAATAAGGAGATAAACTCAAAAAGAAATTTATGGAGGGAGTGTGGATGGAGGGATCTCCCACCATCCACGTTTTGAGAATACATTCTTTTTCCGGGGTCAAACCCAATAGTTTTTGATCTCCAAACCCTTTTGTTAGCAAAACAAGATAGGCTAAATCTTCTCTCACGCTAAACAAATTTCGGGGTTTGCCTTTTTCAATAAATCCCGTCTTGTATTTTGTAATTAAACCTGCTGCATCAAGTATCTTCAACTGTTGACTCACATAAGAAACAGTAGTTCCTAATTCCTCCGCGATTTCGATAGGGGAGGCAGGCTTTTTGGATAAAATTTTTAGGATATCCCACTTTGAGGCAACCAAAAAATTGTTAAAATCCATGGTGACAAAAAAACAAATAGGTATTTAAATATTTTGTTTAGTTAGTTAACCATTATATTGAATTATCCTAAGACAACACTGTCTTAAATTTAAGAAAATAGTTGATTAATAAAACTTAAAAGAGTATTTAATTAATTACTTAAATATCTCTTTAACTCAAAGGAGGTAATAAAAAATGGTTTTGTTAGAAAGTTTTGTAGAATGCCTAGAAACGGGAAGCCTAAAACCCAACCTATCATAAAATTTTTGACTCATAAGAATTCTGCTCCTTGACAAATCAAGTAACCTACGATTAAAAAGTGCAAAGCTCTTCATATCCTTCACATCCTCTTTCAACTTAGCCATACTTAGAACAATAGAAGATTTTTCACCTTTTTTGCTAAAAGAGTTCTTAATCTTAGAAGCTAAGTCAAAAAGGGTCTCCTCAAAATTTGTTTTATTCGGTTTTAAAAGCAAGTAACCCATGTTTGACCTAACCCTGGTTAATTCAAAACCTCCTTGTTTAAGGATCTCTTCTGCAGCTTGAAGATTAGATTCTGCTTTCACAAAAAGGCAATAATAAATTCTCTTCTTTTCTACAGATTCAAGAGAGGTATCATTCTTGCTCAAAAGGCCCCTTTCCCCCCCGATAGCAATTTCCTTTTCATACAATGGAACTCCCTTCTTCTTATTTGCTCTTGATCTCGAAAAATCCTTATAAAAAAATATAAAATACAAAAAAAGTGCAAGAAGCAAAAATAAAACCCCTCCTAAAATGAGATAAAATCTTTTGTCAAATCCCCTCTCACCCTGAAAAATTGAAAAGCCCGTTAAACTCGCACTCCCGAGCAAAGCCCCTCCTTCAGAAGTAACATTATACTCTCCCTCTAGATCCAACGCATATTCATAATCTTCTCCAACACTCAAACTCAAATTTACAAAAATTATCTTACTGGATGAAGAGTTAGAGAAATTTAACAAATAATTCCCCTCGTAAGGAACATTCCCAATATTAGAAAAAATAATAGAATGATTTGTGAATCGTAACCCCAATTCCCTATTCGAACCCACATAAAAGACCTTAGAATTAAAGAGACTTCCATAATAGGAATTCAACTTCCACCCTCCTTTTAGAGTATTTGAAAGGAATTCAAAACTAAAATTTTCCCCACTCAAGATTGATTTCTCGACGATAAGATTTCCTTCTGGATCAAATAGTTTTAAGATTATTGAAAGATTTTCCATAGACTCTCCGGATTGATCTAGGAGATATACCGAATAATTATACTGCCCTTTTCTTACAAGAGAGCTATTTCCACTCATCTTTATCGAAGTAGGCTTCCTGTAAAGAGATATTTCCTCCTCAAAAAGACCTTTGTTAAGAATATCTCCAGAAATATCTCTCTCTACAGCCTCAATCCTTAGAGGGTATACTCCAGACGGTAAATCATTTTCTAAAAACAAACTCCCTTCAAAAACACCTCCGACAACCTCGTAAGATTTTTCGGTCAAATTGGATAAAGAAACCAAAATAGCTCCCTCATATGCCTCTCCCGATGCTTTTCTTATAGTTCCATTAATAGAAATGACTTCTCCAGGAGAAAAACCTTTATCACTTAGTGAAAGGTCCAATAAAATTTTATCACTCACATCAAAAGTTTCACTCTTTGAGATTTCCCCTGAAAAAGAAGATGAAAGAAAACAATCATTCCCACTAAGAAGCAAGGGGGAATCAAAAAAAACTTCATCATGCTCTCCATCCTCCAAAAAAAGATAATTTTTGTATAAAAGAAACTTATCTTCTCCACAATTCAGATTAACATCTAAAAAACCAACAGACTCTCCAACAGAAAGCACAGAAAGATTGACCGAAATTTTATCCCCAACATTATAAATGGTATCTAAATTCCCATTAAAAACCATCATGGAGCTTGCTAGGGGAAAGAATAACAAAAAAGCAACTAAAAAAGCGATAATCTTCATCCAAAAAAAAGAAGAAACATCTTTAAAAAATTTTGTTTACCTAAGACCTTCCAGCAAAAGTTTCAACTTGTCAATGTCTTTTGTCAAAGAAGATTTCTTCTCTAGCTCCTTCAAGGCCTCAATATACCTTTCTATCCTCTTCACCAACTTATCTAACTCGTCTTTGGTTGCAAGATCCAAAATCTTTCCCTTTAAGAATTGCACATCTTTCTCATTTTGTTGAGAAAGAACTTTTAAATTTTCAAGCTCAGAATCAAAACTATCAATGTCTTGATATTTTTTCCTTATCTCTGCATATAATGTCTCTACCTTATCTGCATCTATATTTATTCTTGATTCCACCTTCTTTATATCTATCAGCTCTTTTTTTGTCTCTTCACTCAATTTTATAATCTCATCTACGCCTCGAAAAAATTCAATTTTTCTTCTTGTTTCTCTTAATTCTTCCATAATTTTATCCATTATCGATTCATTCCCTTCTATATTTGCTTTTAAAGCATCAATTTTTGCGTCTTGCTTTTGAATCTCAGTAGAAATTTTTTCTGGCTGGACAGTTTCAACTAAATCTGCTGCTTTCATAGACTTCATCTCAATTTCCTGGATATTTTTGTCCCTCTCAAGAATCATCGCTCGAAGTTCGCCAATCTGCTCACTAATATTATTAAAACGCTCCATGAAAGACTTACGAACATCTGAGAAAGCTTCTACCCCTGCTTCTAATTTTTTGACCTCTGCCGATAAAGACTCGAAATTATTTCCGTTCTTCTTATTTAAATCTCCTTCCTTCTCCGGCTTAGCATTCTCTGGAACCTCTTCTATCTCACTTTCTTCAGAAGCTTCATCATTTTTTTTCTTTTTTTTCGCCCCAAACATTTTTCACCTCTTCAATGATAATCTTCCTAAGTTTAAGTATTTTCTTAAAATCCCTCCTAGAATAGAATTTCAAATAATTTTTAATTTTAGACTCAAGACTTTTGATGTAGATTTTAATCAAAGAAACATCTTCTCCTCTTTTTTCTAGAATGCCCACCTTCTCCTCAAAATCTCTCAAATCAAGAGACAACTTTATCTCAAGAAGATGCTTCAACGCGTCCTCTCTTTCTTCATAGTTTTTGATTAACTTAATCTTCTTCAACTCTTTTTTGGCTAGATAATCCTTGGCCATAAGAGTCAATTGACGAAGACCTCTTTTTTTCTTTTTTAAGAAACTCATATAAAAAAGGGACAAAAAAGGTTTAAATATTTTTCACACCAAGAAAATCAGTCTTCCTTCTCATTTCCTTCTTCACCCTTAGGTTTCACTGCTTCATCTCTCTCCTCATCCTTCTGATCCCCTCTCTCTTCCTCATCCTTCGATTCTCCTTTAGATTCCTTTTTCTCTTCCGCTTCCTTTTTCTCTACTTCTTCTCTTTGCCGTTTTGCTTCCTCAATAGACTCAAGAATTTCCTTCTCATCCACCA
>NJDN01000033.1 GCA_002254395.1 Candidatus Pacearchaeota archaeon ex4484_71 | reverse complement strand
CTTTGGAATTAAAAAAACAACAATCACGTCTTGAGCTCCTTAATTCACAAAAAAAAGAATCAAATAAACAGATTGCAAGAAGTGCAGAATCATTAAACCTTTTTGTAAAAGATATCCCTACTTTTTAAATTCCATAACTTTTATTCCCTTAAGGATATTTATGTTTGGCATAACTTTATCAAACAGGCTGTTGATTTCGTCAAAACTAAGATCTACAATCCCCGAGCTACTTTTTCCACGAAAACACAATGAAACTTTCGCATTCTTTGCATCTAGAAAGTTTTCACTTATTATTACCTCCTTGAGTTTACCAGAAGTTTCTAATCTTACAATACCATCCGCATTTCTTTTTTTAGTTCGAATTTCCATGTAAAGCACAAAATCTTGGATTTTATAAGCATTTATGGGCTAGAAGGATATCATTCAAAGATTATTGTTGATGAATTGTTCTTGAAAAATTGTTTCTTCGTAAGCTATGAAATCAAAAGCCTTTCTCAGAGCTATTCTTTTTGAACTAAACTTATCAAATCCTCCTTTTCTAAAATCAAGGTAGGCATCTAAGCAAAAATTTATAGCCTCAATAGATGGAGGGGAGCGATGATAATAATAGGAGACCTTTTCTAAAAATGAAAATTCCTTCCCTTTAATTGTCTCATTTTCTATTTGAGCATACAGCTCTTGTTCGTTCAAAAACATACTCTCATTTAAAAAATCCCAAATTTATATTTTTTTGGGAACTTAGTATAATTTTAAATATCTCCTTGTTTATCCTTATATATGAAAAATCCAAAAGTATTCTACTTGTCTATAATCGCCCTAGGATTTGTTTTTCTCTCTTTTTATGTAAGCTGGTATTTCTTAATTGGGGCCATTATCATAATGATTTATAATCAAAGAGAATTAACGCGAAAAAAGGACAAATTCAAGAAAAAATAATTATTTCTTCCGTTTTTTTCGAATTATCTCATCAACAATTTTTGTATGTCGAGTAACTCTCTTTTCTTTAATCCTCTCTCTTATAGAAAATACCAAAAAAATTCCTACAAAAACCCCTAGCAAAATTAATGGAATGAAACTTACAAAACCGTCAGTTCCCACTTTTGTGCCTACAGCCCCTCCAGTTAAATTATTAGTCTTGAAAAAAGGTATTAAAATAGATGAAACAATCATTCCGTAAAAAAGCCAAGTTCGTTTTGAAATCTTGCTTTTTAGAAAAGATTGATATAATCTTTTCTGAGAATTATTTAAACTATTATAATACTCTGTTTCGAAGTACTCTTTCTTTTCTCCTAAAGAAGCAGAAACATTCCTCTCTACTTGAATCATTCTATCTATAAAATCATTTGATAGAAACTTTTTCTTCTCTCTTTTTGACATTTTCTTTCTCTTTCTTCTGTTAAAAATATTCCAGTGCCAAAAAATCATTTTCTATTTGCCTTTTTGAGGGATTTCCTCTTCTTATTCTTTTGAGAAGTATTTTTCTTGATTTTCTTCCTTGCGCTCTTCTGATTCTCTTTCTTCTTTCCTTCCTTCTTGTAATTGAGCCTTGCTAAGCTTTCTTTCAAAAGAGGTATTTGCCGATTGATGTCTCTAATTAATTCTGCAAAATTCTTTGTTCTAATCTGGTACTCTGTCTCAGACATATCTCCCTTTTCAAAGTACTTTTTCTGCGTTTTTTGTATTAACTTTTTCAGTGTAGACCTCTTTAACTCTAAATCCTCGATTTTTCTTTTTATTAACCATTTAGAGATGGTTTTTCTATAAAATAAATAAAGCAATAAAAGAATTACGAAGAGAATTAAAAGAGTAACTCCATTTTTCATAAAAAAGTGCTTTAAGCCCCTTGCAGTGGTTTTGTAAATTAAATTTAAGGTGGTGTATTCTGCTTTTACATTCCCTATCTCGAGGTAAGCTGCATCGATAAGAGGGGGGACTTTTTCATATCTCTCACTCTCTATTTCACTCTGTATTTCGTTTATTATAGAATTTATTGAACTAGTATTCATGCCTTCCATGTCTTCATTTGAATAAAATTCCTTCAAAGCCTGAAAGGAGAACAAAACGTCAAAAGCCTTATTTTTTATTTTTTCTATTTGCTCACAATATGGAATAACTTTTGAAAAATTATTTTTTCGATTGTCCCTCTCAAGAATAACTTGCGCATCATAAACAGTTTCTAGTTCTTCGAAGATATCTTCCACTCTTTCTGTATTAAATCCTTCATTTTTCATGTTTTCTATAATTTTTGAAGAGCTATTCATACAAAGCGTAGCATTCTCTTTCGCAGAATCCTGTGCGAGGGAAGAAGCCATTTGAAAAGATAAAACAAAAAATAATAAAAGGAATACCCCTGTAACTAATTTCAGTTTATTGTTCATTTTCACCTCTCTCTTATGATTATTGTAAGACAATCTTATTTTTAATATTTCCGAGAACCAAACAATCTTGAAACCCCCCTCCTTTTTGTACTATTCAAGACTTGTTTTGCTTCCATGAAATTAAGTTTACTCTCAACTTTAGACAATCTTGAAGTATAACTTTTTACCATGTTATCATATATCCTTGTTTCTAGTTTTCCTTTATTTAAATAATCTGCTTGAGCCTTCTTTATTAACTCTACTAACCTTTGCTTCTCTTCTTCCAGGGCCTGCTTCTTTCCGTGGATATTCATAAGATTTTTCAGCTTTGTTTTCGCTTCTATCTTATCCGCAATTGCCTTCTGCAATTTCTTTTCATATTGATCCATTGCTTCTGTATATTCTTCCATACTCATCTTATTATCTACAAAACATTCCTTTTGAACAACCTGGATTAATTGTAACAGCAGTTTCTCCTCATCGTCCAACAATCTAATCTTCTTTATTAACAAGCTCCTCTTTACAACAAGTGTTGATCCGATCGAGAACAAAATTAATGCGAACAAAATTCCAGTTGTTTGTCCGGGGTGATTCTTAACAGCATAAATAAGATTAAACTCTCCTTTTGTTTCAAGAGCATAAGTTAATTTGGCCTCTTTCAATTTTTCCAGGGCCAATTCATAATCTCCCCTGTTGAAAATTACTTGAGCCAAGCTGAATAATTTCTTAGTCTCAAACACATCAATACCATTTTTCTTGGCCTCATCTATAAGGTTTGATAGTTCGTCTATCAAACTCAAAGATTTTTTGGATGCTTCAAAAATGCTTTTTATTCTTAGATATTCATTTTTAACTCCCAGAAAATTGACCTCCTCATAGCTGGAACTCATATTCTGGAGATGGGATTTTAAGTCTTCAGTCTTTAAATTTAAACTCTCCATTTCCTTTATCATTTGTTTAGATTCGTTGATGAGTTTATCTGCTTCAGACCTCTCAACTTCAACAATTGTTAGAGTGACAACTTTTCTCTCAGAATAATCATAAGTTTTTTCTTCTGTCTCAACCTTTCCTTTTATATCAAAATTAAGAACATAAACCCCCCTTTCAAAGTATGCCGGGGCAGTTATCTTGACAGTAATATTTTTTGAAGAATGAGGGTCTATTCTGTCTATCTTTGAAGGAGAAATTGAAATAAATTCGGAGTTTATTCCTGAAACTTTTATTTCAAGTTCTTCTTTTGGATTATCATAATTGTTGCTAATCTCCAAACTAAATTCTTGGACTTCCCCCCTCAACAATTCAAAATATGCCGAAGATCTTACATTCCTATCATCAGAACCCCCACCTCCTCCACCTCCAGATGAGGTTCCTACAACAGGTTTAGAACAATCCGGATCTTGTAAATATCCGCAACTAGCTACACAAGTTCCATCAGATTCGTTATAGCATAAAAATGATATAGAGATTGATTTTGTTAAATTTTTGTTTCCAGCAGCGTCGATAATCAATCCTCCAGATTGGTTATACCCCTCTACAAAAAAAACAAAATCTTTGACGCCAGGAGTTGCAGACGAAAGATGACTAAACTCTAAATTCAAGCCAGTGTCCATCAAACTATCATTGGTCAAATTCTCATAGAAACCATTCAATGAACCTTCTTTTGGAGTAAACTCCCCCGAAAGTGTCCAATTAAATGTAACGTTATAGGCAGTATTTGTCTCATTTACCGTCGAGCTTCCCATCAAGTTTCTCAAATATGCATCTATTGTGAAATTCGTGTTTGTTAGATAAACAGAAATTGGATAACTCTCAATCTTTGAATACATGTAAGGTCCGCCTGTTGTACTCACCAACGTTACTCCTACAGTTCTCGAGGCTGTTTCGGATAAACCATAAGATTCAGAGATCAGAATACTCCCTTCATCTTGAGATACTTCGTTCAAAAACGAAGCATTTATTGGTATTGTCATTGATTCTCCAGTAGAAATAATTGGAGTATCGTAATATGCATAAACAGAATTGAAAGCCCAATTATTAAAATAAATTCTTCCTGCTGCAAGATTGTGTGATAGGTGGAATCCAAGATGACAATTGCCCTCGAACTCTTGATCTCCGGTATTATTTATTCTAATTTCTCCAATCTCGACATTTTCATCCCAACCTGCAACAACATCAAGAGTATTAGACATGTCCCAAGTGCAATCCCATATTACCTCGATTGTATTCTCAGAACTAATGGTTGTTTTTCCAAGGCCGTCATTTGCAATAACCCTATAAGTATAATTTCCTGGAGAATCATAGGGGGCCGTAAAATTTCCTTCAAAAATAGTAAATCTCGATTTTAATGTAGTATTGATCATGGAAACATTTTGCCATTCTCCGGTAGAATTTCTCCACTGAAGCAGTGCAGAATCCACATTGTAATTTACATCAGAGATGTTTGCAGTAACGGTAATCGTTTTATTTGGATCTAAATCTGCAGAATTATCTGGCGAATTTGTTAGCGAGATGAATGAGGGAGCCATGTTGGTATTCGTCGTACTAGTTAACGTCTTAGTTTCATATCCTATTGACTCACACGTAACGTTCCAAGAATAACTCCCATTTTCATCAAAACTTCGGTTGTAATAATATAATCCTGCG
>NJDN01000032.1 GCA_002254395.1 Candidatus Pacearchaeota archaeon ex4484_71 | reverse complement strand
AATTTTAGATTTGCCACAGAAATATAAAATGAAAGAACATAAATTTATGAAGACCTTGTTAATTTTTATACTTGTAGTCTTACAAATAGGGCTCACCTTATCTTTAGGAGATATCATAGACTTAAGTGAAAACTTCAATTTGAACCCTGGAAGCATTGCAGGAGTAGGCATAGAATACTCGAATTATGTCATCAGATTTGTGGAGGACCGTTCTTATCTAAAAATAGGTGAGAACCTTTTTATAGATATTCTCCCAAAAAATGAAGAAGGCGATTATTCTGAAATTGTGCTCAACGAAGATGGAACAATTAAAGGAATGAATATAGCAATGGGTGAAGAAATGGGAGATTTCACATTCGAAAACATACTCTTCATCGTCCCAAAAAATTCAAGTATAGATCTTAACTCAGGGGATGAAATAAAAGGAACATTTAGAACAAGCGATGAAGGAGGGAATTACTCTATAGACGGAAATGAATTTGAAGTAAAAGGTTCCCAAGAAATTCATTATTCTTCAAAGTTTGGACTTTCATTGGGAGAAAACACCAAAATAAAAAAGCTAAAAAAAGACCAACAAATTGATGGAAGCTACGTAAAATTACCTGGGGGAGCCATGCTCTCAAAATATGGAGCGTGCGCATTAACTGAAGATGGGTACCTTCTAAAAGCAGGAGGGATAGAATATTCTGGTACAAAGCTCGAAGTTTTAAACGAAAATAAAAATATATTGCTTAGCACAGGAGATAAACCAATACCTGCAGATTATAAAGGAGGTTATGTAAAAATAAATTCCAAAGAGATAAAAATTAAATCCACAAGCCAAGACAATATTCGCATGAGTTTTTTAACAAACAATAATTTTTTCGATACGAGCAATGATGGACTCGATGAAAACGCAGAAAGAACAATTTCAATAGACGTAAAAGAAGGAGATACTGTTTCTATCTTGAAAGAACAATCCAATGAAGGAATTCCAAAAATACAACATGAACCTTCTGAAAATCATAAAGGATCCACAAAGATAAACACCGGAAGACAAACTCTAAACTTATATTCGGGGAAATTGTATGAGAGAACAGGAAATTTAAATACTCGAATGAAATATTCTACACCATTCATTCTTGAATCTCCAAATCTAAAGTCCGATACTCTAAAAATGGAAGGAGACAATGGGTATTACATTTATGGAGAAGATGGAAAACCCAAATTCACTTTCAATAAAGAGCTATTAGACTACCCTAATTATAAGTTTAAAAGCAAAGTTGGAGAAGAAATTTATTCCTTTGCAGAGGATAAGATTGGAAATTCAGCGTATGTGCACGGGGGGAGAGGCCAGATATATTATTCCAAAAAAGAAGGAAAATGGGTGAAAAAAAGAGTTCCATTAGATAATTTGGAAGTTTATGATTGCATTGGACTAGTGCAATCTGGCCTAGTGAATGTTTATGGAGGCAATTATAATGATTTTCCAGCAGATTTGAAATTAGAAAACTCTCTAACCCAAAAAGGTTGGAAAAGTTATGTTATTGAACCTTCCTCAGCATCAGAAGACACAGAGAATAAAATCAAAAAGATCCCTGCAGGTTCAATAGTTTTTCTTATGCACAACATAAAAGCTGAAAATTTAGAACCCTTTTCAAAAAATATTGATTATGTAGAGTACACTAACTCCAACAAGGAAAACCTAACTTTGTTTGTGGGGCACACACTAATTAAAGGAAAAGGAAATAAAAATTTTATAAATGCTATTCCAAGATCTAAAGAAATAATGCCAAAAAAGGCAAGAGAATACAATGAGCGTCTTGAAGAAGAAGGAAAAGAGCCAATCTTTCTTGGAGCTACCCGAAGAAGACTATTTGATGGTGATTTCTCCCCCTGAAAATCCCCCAGGATCTCCTTAATTAAAAGGCCTTGTTACAAACAAAGCTTTAGTACCATCCGAACTTAACATATCTTCAAAAGGATGCTCCCTAACTCCTGCTCCTGGATCTGCTTCCAGAAAAAAATGATTTTCTTTATCAGAATAAATCCCCATATGCCAAGGCCAATATTTTTTGCCCTCAACTTCCATTAAGGAAGAATCATTAATTTTCCAATTACCAAGCAGATAAATTACATCTCCATTTTCTAATTTAGAAATATCTAAATTCTCCTTCAAAATCCCATCTAAGCCTTTTACAGGAGAACCAATTTGCTTTCTCTTTACCAATACACTCGGATAAACACTAAAATCCGTCCAAGGATTCCCGGTAACATCAGAATATGCCCTAAAAACAAGGCCCATGCAGTCCAATCCGGGGTTCCCCTTTGTATCCCTTCCATCTTCCATATATGGAACTCCAATATACCTTCTTGCAGCATTAACAAACTCTTCTGCTTTTATGTTAATCTTTTCTTTGTCCTTAGAGAAATCTTTTTTTACAAAATTAATATTATCTAGAGTATTTGCAGTATAAACATCTTTAATATAGTTATTAACACTCTGCTCAGATCCCCCAAGAGGAGTAAGAACGCTTGCTAAAAATAATGAAAAATACATCATCTTCTTAGAGTAATCACTTACATTCATAAAAAAGAGTAGCACCCTATTCTTTTAAACTTTTCTAATTGTAACTACTTTAAAATAACAAGATTTAGAATTATCCAAGATAATTAGATCCAGAGTCCCCTACTGCTGCTCTTGCAGACTTAAGAAAATTCTCCTCTATCTTTTTGTATGTTTCTATCGTAGATTTTGTAATACTTGGCTTAAATCTGCTTAAGGCTTTATCGAAATGTTTCTTAGTTACAATCTTCGCATCAATGTCCTCTCTCAAAGCAAGCATAGCGGCTTCCCTAGTAACTGCCTCTAAATCAGCACCCGAGTATCCTTCTGTCTGCTTTGCGATTGATTTAAGGAGTTTTTCCCGAGCATCCTTTGACATCAATTTACCCTTCTCTCCAAGAGGCATTTTCTTTGTGTGAATCTTCAATATGTTCTCTCTTCCCTTTTCGGAAGGTGCATTCACCAACAAGATCTTGTCAAATCTTCCCGGCCTTAAAATTCCTTGATCAAGCATATCTGGACGATTAGTTGCCCCAATTACCAACACATCGTTTAAATCTTCGAGGCCATCCATCTCTGCCAAAAGCTGGTTTAATACTCTCTCTGTGACTTTCGTGCCGGTCTCCATTCCTCTTTTACCTGCAAGAGAATCGATCTCATCAAAGAAAACTATACAAGGTGAAACCTGTCTTGCCCTCTCAAAAATCTTTCGAACTCCTTCTTCAGACTTACCTACCCACATACTCAATAATGAAGGCCCTTTTACCTGTATGAAGTTTGCTTCGGACTCTTTCGCAACAGCTTTTGCTAAAAGAGTTTTCCCAGTACCTGGAGGACCATACAAAAGAATTCCTCTAGAAGGTCTTATTCCCATTCTCTTGAAACTCTCAGGATGTTTCAATGGCCATTCTACCGCTTCCTTAAGATTTCTTTTAATCTCATCCAAACCTCCGACATCATCCCATCCAACATTCGGAGTTTCAACAAGAACTTCCCTCATAGCACTTGGCCTTACAACCTTCAAAGCTTCTAAAAAATCTTCATGCCTTACTATAAGCTTCTCTAAGATCTCCTTTGGTATCTCCTCATCATCAAGTTTTATCTTATGAAGATGTTTTCTCAAAACGTTCATTGCAGCTTCTTTAGTAAGTGCTTCCAAATCTGCTCCCACAAATCCATGAGTAGAACCCGCCAATTCTTCTAATTTCACTCCCTTCAAGGGCATTCCTCTAGAATGAATTTTGAGTATTGCTAATCTCCCCTCTTTACTTGGAACTCCCACTTCAATTTCTCGATCAAATCTTCCCGGTCTTCTTAACGCAGGGTCAACAGCGTTTACTCTATTTGTAGCGCCGATCACGACAACCCTCCCCCTAGACTTTAACCCATCCATCATTGTTAATAACTGGGAAACAACTCTTCTCTCAACTTCTCCCCCCGCATCCTCTCTCTTGGGAGCAATTGCATCAATTTCGTCAATAAAAATTATTGAGGGGGCATTCTTTTCTGCCTCTTCAAATATTTCTCTGATCTTCTTCTCGGACTCCCCATAAAATTTTGACATTATCTCTGGGCCATTAAGTAAAATAAAATGTGCGTCAGACTCATTTGCAACGGCTTTTGCTAAAAGTGTTTTTCCGGTACCTGGAGGGCCATGTAACAAAACACCTTTCGGAGGACTTATCCCCAACCTCTCAAAAATCTCTGGTTTCTTCATTGGAATTTCCACCATTTCCCTAATCTTTCTTATTTCTTCCTTTAAGCCTCCAATGTCTTCGTAAGTTATGTCCGGTACCTTTTCTTCGCTAACTTCCACAGCTTTAGAATTGAGAACTACCTCTGTGTTCTCGGTAATTATTACAGGGCCATTTGGATTTGAATTTACAACAACAAACCTTATTTGTGAAATTGTACCTCCAAGGTTTCCAAAACCCATGCCTCCAAGCAAGTCTCCAAAGATATCTCCAAACTCTCCAAAGTCTTCACTCATCAAATCTCTTCTCCTCTGAACGCCTCCTAGTACTATCAGATCTCCCTTAACCATCGCTCTTCCAAGCAAACCCTTCCTAAGACTATGAGAATCTGCTTGAACTGAGATTCCCTTTTGAGCAGGGGCGATAGTAACTTTCTTCGCCTCTTTGAAACGTCCCTCAGATATTTTTACAACATCTCCAATACCCACTCTAGCATTTCTTCTTAGAATACCATCTATCCTTATAATCTTCTCACCCATGTCTGCAGGGTATGCTCTGTCAACAATTGCGACAGTCTCTCTCTGACCTTTTATTGCAATAACGTCTCCTCTACGAAGATCTAATTTTCGCATTATTTCGGGGTCTATTCTTGCAATCCCTTTATAAGCATCATCTTGCAGAGCTTCCACAACTTTCAATTTTATTTCTTGTAATTTTACCATTATCTTTCTTCCTCCACAACAGTGTTGAAATTTAAACTTAACCTTCCGAAATCCTCAAAGCATAACCTCACCATTTCTCCCATAATCTTTTCCTGTTCATTCATAAAGTTCACAATCTCTCTTGGGATCGAAACCGCATAACTATTCCCCACTAATCTCATCTTAACCTTATATTCTTTTTTTTTCAAGTTCATAAATCTTTCGTACTCTTCTTTATCTAGAGGGTGGATTATGGTTTCATGACCTTTTGGACAAGTCAAAGCTCTAAGGATAAATCCATTCCTTTGGAGCTCCGTCTTTTCAAGAGGTTTCCCACATTTCTTACAAAGCACCTTGTGATCAAATATATCCGTCATGTGTATACACATGCATATACACTATTTAAATATTTCGGAAAATCCATACAACTTAAAAACCTACGCTCATTTAAAACAAGATGGAAAAGAGGAACAAATTAAAGAAATTTCTAAAAAAATTTTGGTTTGTCGTATGGAAAGATGATAGTCTAAGAGGGTGGATAATTTCCCTGGTATTCCTATTCATAATAGTTAAATTCGTCTTTTTTCCCTTGTTAGAACTATCCACTGGAACAAAGCTCCCCCTCGTTATCGTAGAATCCTGTTCAATGTACCACGAAGGAAATATGATCTCCAACTTTGACAATTGGTGGGAAGATCATGAGACCAAATATTTGCACTTTAATATAACTGAAAAGGAATTTAGAGAATTTCCCCTCAAAAAAGGATTCAACAAAGGAGACATACTATTTGTTGTAGGAAAAAAACCAGAAAAATTAAAGATTGGAGATATTATAATTTTCAACGCGAACTACAAACATCCTATTATCCATAGAATTGTGAAAATAGAGGAAACAGATAGTGGGAGGATATTTTCAACTCTTGGAGATAACAATAATCGACAGTTAATCTTAGAAAAATCAATTAACCAAGAGCAAATTATTGGGGGAGCAGTGGTAAGACTCGTGCCATACTTAGGATGGGTAAAATTAGGGTTTTTTGATATGCAAAAACCGGTTTCTGAAAGAGGGCTCTGTAAATCAAATTAATTCAAAACATTTTTAAATAGAAAAGGGATTTGTTTAAGATGGAATTTTGCCCAAAATGTGGAGCAGTGCTTGTTCAAAAAAGAAAAAATGATGGCTGTCCAAGGTGCGGATACTCATCAAAAGGACATTCAAAAATAACTGTTTCTGAAAAAATAGAAGAAAAAAATGAAATCCCTGTTATAAAAAAACAATTCTCAGAGACTATGCCTGTGGTTACCCAAAAATGTAAAAAATGTGGACATGATAAAGCATATTTTTGGACCGTCCAAACAAGAGCATCGGACGAATCCGAAACAAAATTCTTTAAGTGTGTCAAATGCGGACATACTGTAAGGGAATATAGATAATTTCCCCTAATAATTATTATAAAGAAATATCTCTTTTCTCAGTCCATGGCTAAATCATTAAAAAAATTAGTGGTTGTAGAATCTCCGTTTAGAGGAAAAGGATACCACGAAACAGAAATAAACATTCTCTACGCGAAAGCTTGTGTGAGAGACTGCTTAACAAGGGGGGAATATCCCTACGCATCACACCTTTTCTATACTCAAGACGGGATATTAAATGATCGGGATGAAAAAGAAAGAAACCTTGGAATTGACGCCGGGATTGCATGGGCAAGCAAGGGAGATAAAAGAGTGGTTTATATTGATAGAGGGATTTCAGAAGGAATGAAAAAAGGTATAGAAACCGCAAAAAAACAAGGAATACCTGTAGAAGAAAGAAACCTCCCAAATTATGAGGAATTCTTAAAGAACGCTGAAAAAATAGTTTATGGAAAAGAATATAGATTTAAACATTTTTGAACCTAGTTGAAAAAATAAATCTCTCTAAAAAAGAAGTCTCCACTAAAGGCAATATTTCTAGAAATCTTTTTAAATTGCTTCTTTTGTTTATTTTTATGAATATCAAGCCGATAAATTTTAGAATTAACTATCCAATTACAATATTCAAAAAGAATAAGATTAATCTCCAAAATAAAAAACAAAGAGAAAGATTATTCAAAAGAAATATTTATTATTACTTGTATAAAAATAAAAAAAATAATCTTTTAAATGAAAGATGGAAGATATTACTTGATTTAGCAACCAGAGTAAAAGAATATTTATCTAAAAAA
>NJDN01000031.1 GCA_002254395.1 Candidatus Pacearchaeota archaeon ex4484_71 | reverse complement strand
ATATTTATTGAATTTATGATAATTATATTTTATGAACATTTTGCTATGGATATTGTTGGCGACTTTCATTGATTCGCTTGTGGCGCTTGCTGGTATCTTTACGCTTGGAATGAAAGAAAAAACATTAAACAAGATTATATTTGTGCTTGTAGGTTTTTCTGCAGGGACGCTCTTGGCTGGCGGAATGCTTCACCTTCTTGCAGAGTCCCTTGAAACTCTTTCATCTTTTTCATCCTTTATTATATTAATTGTAGGGTTTTCCATCTTTTTCCTTATGGAAAAGTTTCTTCATTGGCACCATTGTCATGAAGGTGGAAATTGTGAAGTGCATCCATACACTGTTTTGATTCTTTTGGGCGACGGGCTGCACAACTTCATAGACGGAATAGTGATTGGAGTAAGTTTTCTTGTTAATACAGAATTTGGCATAATAACTACATTAATGATAATATCTCACGAAATTCCTCAGGAGCTTGGAGATTTTGGAGTACTCCTTTATGGAGGTATGAAGAAAAGGAAGGCTATAATCTACAATTTTATTTCTCAGGCAACGTGCATTATTGGAGGGCTTATGGCTTTCTTTATAAAACCAGATTTTGTGCCTTTTGTTTTGCCATTTGCTGCAGGCGGGTTCATATACATCTCTGCTTCAGACTTAATTCCGGAACTCCACAAAGAAGTTAGCGTAAAAAAGTCAGTGTTTTCTTTCATATTTTTCATATTTGGCATAGCTTTTATGACCCTCGTGAAAATACTCTTTGGTGGATAAGTTGAAGGGCTCTTATATTCTTCTGATAGAAGTCAAAAAGAATTCAAGAATAAGAGTTGGTTCTCTTGGTAGAATTACTTTTGAGAAAGGTCTTTATGCCTATGTGGGTTCGGCAATGAGCAGCCTTGAGGGAAGGATAAAGCGGCACATTCGGGACAAGAAGAAAACTTTCTGGCACATAGATTACCTTCTTAAAAGCAAGAATGCAAAAATAACTAAAATTTTATACAAAGAGTCTAAAAATAAAGAAGAGTGCAAAGTCGCAAAATCTGTCTCACGTTATGGAAAACCTGTTATTGGGTTTGGCTCTTCAGACTGCAAGTGCGAGTCACATCTCTTTAAGCTAAGAAAATTATCCGAGATTGAAAACTTAGGATTTAAAGTTTCTAAAATTTAAGTTTAATTCTATTTAGATTTTGATCTCTTATAAAACCAAGAGTAATTTTTAAATATCTCTGGGAAGTAAAAAATTACGGTGGGGGAAATGGAGAATGGAATAGACTTGACCATGGCCACAGTCGAAAAATTATTAAACAACCCATTTTCTAGACAACTCCTCAAATTTGTTTGCGAAAAAGATGAGTGCGGCAATAGGTTAGAACTATCTCTAAAATACTATGCCACTGGAAAAATAGACGCATGTTGGAAATGTAAGTTTGCAGGGGAGATTGTTTCCCGCATTATGAATAGAATCTCCAAGAGCTTTGATATTAAAGAAGAAAAAATAAAAGAAATTGTTTCTGATCCAATCTTCAGAAGAGGAGTAAGGAACGTTCTTGAGGGTATTGCCAAATATGGAGTTACGAGACCTCAAATAGTTAACGCTCCATTCCTTGTCGTCTGGGATTTTACCCATGTTTGCAACCTTAAGTGTAAACATTGCTATCAAAGGGCCGACAAGCCTCTTCCAGATGAACTCACAACCGAAGAGGCCAAAAATCTAATAGATCAGTTGGCTGAAGCAGGAACTGTTGCCATAGCATTTTCTGGCGGAGAACCCCTCCTTAGAAAAGACTTTCTCGAGGTGGCTTCCTATGCAAAGAGTAAAGGATTTTACATAGCTGTAGCCACAAACGGAACTTTCATAACTGAGGAGGTTGCAAAGAAAATAAAAGAAGTAGTAGATTACGTAGAAATATCTCTTGATGGGCCTGATGCAAAGACTCATGATAATTTCAGGGGAATACCCGGAGCGTTTAACAAAACAATTCAGGGAATAAAGAACTGCGTTAAAAATGGAATTTACACTTGTATTGCAACGACTGTGACTAGGCACAATCTTAAGATGGTGCCAAAAATAAAAGAACTTGCAGAAAACCTGGGTGTAAACAGAATAATATTTTTCAATTTCATACCTGTTGGTCGGGGAATTAACATTTCAAAAGATGACATAAGGCCTGAAGAAAGGGAAATACTACTAAATTATATCTTAAAGCAGAATTATTCAGGATGCAGTCTTGAAATTCTTTCTACTGCTCCTCAATTCGCAAGAGTTGCAGTAGAGCATGAAAAAGGAATACCTCTTGGACATTTCTATGCAGGCAAAGACATAAAGGGGAAAATAGAAGCCCTTGCAAAATTCTTGGGCGGTTGTGGTGCTGGAAGAATTTACTGTTGCGTTGAGCCAAATGGTGATGTTCAACCCTGTGTCTTTATGCCAATAAAAGTTGGGAATGTAAGAGAAAAAAGATTTCTCGAGATATGGCACAGTTCTCCAGTTCTTAGAAAACTAAGGAACAGATCTCTCCTTCAGGGAGCCTGTGCAACTTGTGAATACAAAGAAATTTGTGGCGGCTGTAGAGCACGCGCATACGCATACTTCAATGATATATGTGCTCCGGATCCAGGATGCATTAATAATAAGGAGTATTGGGAATCCAGATATCTACCACAGATTAAAATCAAAAGAAAATTGGTCCCAGCAACACCTCTTAATCAATTTCAGAGAATTCCGATGATACCTTATGTGGAAAAAATAGCAAATGAGATTAAGATTAAGTTTGATGAATTATCCCACAAACTTGGGCCTCTTGGAAAGTAATCCGATTATCCAATTATTTTCTTCTGTTTTGAACTCCATTTTTTGTTCTCCATCTTTTTTATCCATTTCGTATACAAATCAATAAATTTAAGTCTTTCTTTTAGATTTTCTTCTTTAATTTTTTCTAGCTCTTTTAAATCTATTCTTGGAATCTTCATTTTATATACCTCTTGAATTTGTCTCGCACTTTTAATTTTTTCATAAATTCATTTAATAAAGAAACTTCTATATCATTTTCAAATATGTTATACAAGTATTTGGCATCTTCCAGATCCTTCTCACTTCCAAGAAATAACTTAAATGCTATTTGCAACTCAATTGGAGAAATATGCATGATATTTTTATTAAGAAGGACCTTTTTTCTATTTTCTATAGTCCATTCATCGAGTTCTGTTTTTGGGAATTTCATTTCTATATTTGGAATGAATTCATTCTTCCTTGCAAATCTTAGGGTATGTCCGGTTAGTAGATATCTGTATGCACTACTTTTATTTTTTGTTATAATAGATTCGAATTTTTTATTTACTCTATTCCAAAATTTATTAAATAAAGATTTATCCATTCTTTCAACAATGATGTCAATATCTTCAGAACTTCTGCTTCTTCCGAATAAGATGGAAATGTACCCTGAAACTAAAACATATTTTATATCTAATTTTTCCAGAATCTTTGTGAAGTTAAGAACAAGTTTATCGAGATTGTTCATCCCCTTTTTCAATTCTATTTTTTCTTTAGAAATTTTAATTTTCATCTTATCCCACAAACTTGGGCCTCTTGGAAAGTAATCTCGGTAAAGGCAATGACTTGAAGGGATAACCTTCTGCTTCTTTTCTCACAAGTTTCACAACCTCTTCAGGTGTCATTTCTTTAACTTCTCCACTCTTTCTAAACCTTACAGCCAGTTTCCCTGAATCTTTTTCCTTTTCTCCCACAACCACAATGTACGGAATCCACTCCATCTCAGCATCCCTGATTTTTTTCTGCACACTCTCGGCCCTGTCATCTACATCAACTCTTACATTTTCCTTTTCCATTTTTTCTGCCAGCTCCTCACAGAAAGGAATAAATGAATCGTTCACCGGGCACAGCCTCACCTGTGTTGGAGACAGCCATAACGGGAACGTTGGATTTTTTCCTTTTTCAGATTCCATGTATGCTTTCTCAAGCAGTGCATACATAACTCTTTCCACTGCTCCGGAGGGCGAGAGATGCAATATTATAGGATATTTTTCGGTATTGTCTTTGTCCGTGAACTTTATGTCATAATTCTTTCCATTCTCTACATCTATCTGGTCAGTAGTCAGGCAGGCAGCTTTTCCAATAGCATCTACAAAATTCCATTCATATTTTAAGACAAAATAAAAGAACTTTTCTTCCCATAATTCTATCAATGCAGGTCTGCCCCATTTTTTTACAAGTTCCTTCACGAAATCTTTATTTTCTTCATAAAAATCCTTAACAACCCTTATTGCAAGTTCTAAATCGTTTCTCAGCCCAAAACTTTCCTGAATTCCCTTTGCTATGTCAAACCTTCTTAACATTTCCTTCTTTGCCTGCTCCATCTCAGCACATATAGCATGGCAATCCGGCATTGTGAATGCCCTTAATCTTCTTAATCCTGCCAGCTCCCCCCTCTGTTCAACCCTAAAGCTGTATCGTGTCAACTCATACATGCTTAAAGGCAAATTTCTGTAAGATAAGTTTGCATCATGAAGAATCAGAAATTGCCCGAAACATGCTGCAAACCTGAGAAAAACTTTTTTATTTGGAGTTCTTATTGTGTACTGCCTCGCGGGAAACCTGTTGAGGTACTTTTTCAAACTGGGATGCTCATAATCATACATTATTGGAGTTTCGACTTCCATTGCCCCGTTTTCTATCATCTTTTTTGTCACGAATTCTTCTATGAGGGATTTAATCAATCTGCCTTTTGGATAATATCTCAAGTTTCCCGGGTCAGTGCCCTCTTCATAATCTACCAGCTCAAGTTTTCTCATAAGTTTTATGTGTGGCGGCTCTTTCTCGACCTTTCTTTGTTTTGAAACTTCATATTCAACCATCTGCTTAAATCTCGGATATTTTGAAAAGTCAAATCCCTTTATACCTTTTTCTGTTTCAAGTTTGTTTTCCTTTCCATCCGGTTCAAGGACAATCCACTCTGATTTCAGTTTCTTTTCCTTTTCTACAGCTTCAGATACATCTTTTCCCTCTGCTCCGATTTCCCTGCTAAGCTCTGAGAGAGGATGACCTTTAACAGAAATCTCAAAGGTCTTGTACCAGCCGAATGGCATCTTCTGGACTTTGTAGTTCTTCAGGCCCTTAACCAAACCGTTGAGAACTTCTTTTGCAACTCCCGGAGAGGCAGGGTCTGAAGTCAGGTGAACATAAGGGTAAATTACAATCTCCTTTGCCTTTACCTGATTGTAAACATCTATTATTTCTTTTACACCGTTCTTCACCACGTTTTCCGGGCTTTCCTCATCTTTTTTTCATTTTATCACACCTATTTTATATCTTTAAATAATAATAAATGTTTTACCAATAAATAAATGGACAGATAGCCCCGTAGTGTAGCGGCCAAGCATTTCGGGCTTTGGATAAACCCTTTACTCAGCGTAAAGTTTTGGAACATAGTTCCAAATACTTGAGACAAAGTCTCAAGACGTTTACGGAAAGTGGCTTTATGAAAGTTCATGATCCAAAGCGTTGAAAACTCTCAGGAGTTTGATGAAAAAAGAAGAAACCCGAAGACCCAGGTTCGAACCCTACGGAGGGAACAGAATTGGTTGACGCAGACAAGGTCTGCGTCTCTGTGAACTCCTTATGGGAATATTTTGCGACTGTGTCGCA
>NJDN01000006.1 GCA_002254395.1 Candidatus Pacearchaeota archaeon ex4484_71 | reverse complement strand
TTCCTTCTTTTGATTATATTTTCGAGAGATTTTGGGTCTGCACCCATCTTTTTCGCCAATCTCATACCATATCCTCCTTCTGAGAGGCCATCAAAAATTCCGTATTTGTTGTCCTTATCTCCATAATCTGCCACTTTTTTGAAAGACACTCCTTCTTTTTGCAAAAATTCCTTGACTAATTCTATATCATGTGTTACTATGAATGAATTGAATCCTCCCATTTCTGCAATTTTTGAAATATTTCCTTTTGCGAGCTGGTATTCTGCCGCAGGCTCTGCTCCTTGTGCCGGTTCGTCCATTAAAAGAATATCCCTTCTGGAGGCATTTTCTGCTACGTGTCTAAAATATTTTAATCCTTTCTCCAAATGTCCCATCCCTCTTGCGTCCCCAAAATCAAAGGCAGGCCACACTCTTCTAATCTCGGACATCATTGCAGAATCTGCAAGCGCGTAGAATCCATTCATCGCCAAAAGGATATTGATCCCAATAGTTCTTAAGTAGACACTTTTTCCTCCCGAGTTTGCTCCTGTTATTAAAGTGAGTCTGTTGTCTTTGTTCCACAAGATGTTATTTGCTACTGCGGTGCCGAATTTACTTCTTTTTTCTGCTCCACTGCTTTGATTATAAAAAGGATGTATTGCCCCTCTTATTTCTCCTGCTTCTCCAGAACGGCCAAAGAATCTCACGTCACATCCTTTCTCACAAATTTTACTGAAAAGAAGGTAGTTCATGAATTGGTATCTTAAACTTGCGCCCGTTTTGTAAAGGTTTTGGAATGGGGATAGTTCTCCAATAATTTTTTCTTGGTATTTTCTATTGTTCCTACCTAATTTTTTCTTTATACTTCTCCCGTTCCATGTTCTGCCCTCAACAATTTCAGTATATCTTGGGGGATATTTTTTATTTATTTCCTCCATCTTGCTCACGAATTCCCTATTTTTTTCGAGAAATGCTTTTGAGAATCTCACAAAATCTTGAAATAGTCCTGAACTCAATCCCATGTTGGAAAGCCTTTCAAGATTCCTCGGGAAATTTACAAGTCTTTGGGCTTCGAGGTAATCCAGAGGATTCCATGTTGCACCTTCGTGTATAGGTCTTTCGGAAGGGAAGTCTTTTATTAGATTGCTTATGGTTTTTTTATCAGGATGATTCATCAGTTCTGAAAAAAATTCTTTTCGATAATACAACGTATCTCTTGAAAGGGGGGTCTTTAACATACTCTTTATCCTTTCATCAATAAGTTCACGATTTCCGTAGCCCAAGGTATTGTATTTCCACCCCAAACCCGGAATTTTTAATGCTTCAAATTCTTCATTAGTGTATGTTAATTCATTATCTTCTGGGATCTTCAAGATGTCTAGAGTTATCATATCCCCTTAGGGCAAAATAATTATTTAAAGAAATGTGAGATTTAATAGCACTTTTTTAAGCTTCAAATTCATAATCTTTTGTTTCAATTTCCCCATCTATCTTCGCTTTTCGTATTATTCTCCCTTTTCTCAAAGATTCTTCCCTTATTTTTGCGAAGTCATCAGAGTTTTTCAAATGTTCGGGGATTTCTATTTTCTCAATCACAAAAGTGTGTTCTATCTCAGCGTCTTTAAAATCATCTTTTTCAAATACAAATTCCCCCCCTATGTTTTTATCAAATGTTATGAGCTTGCAGAAATCTGCTTTTGGGGCACTGTCTCCCTTTCCTGGTTTTCCCGATTTTGGGGCTTTTGGTTTTATTTTTAACTTTTCCCCCTCTACTTCAAAGCTAAGAGCGAAAAATGTCTTTGGGAATTTTTCTAATAAACTCGAAATCTCTCCCCCAGACATTTCTTTATCAATCAAATATCTTTTCACACCTTGGAACTGTTTTATTTCTTTAAATTCAATGTCATCCTTTAGGTCTGAAGTTGAAACAATTGCTCCCACAACTTTTGTTCTACTTTTTCCTAGTTTTTCTGCCATCGTCAAAACAAGATCGTTCGCAAATTCGGCAGAGGTATAAATTGTGTATTTCTCTTTAGATTTTTTTGCCCTTATAAGAGCCCTATTTTTAAACTCTCCTTTAGAAAATTTTTGAAATTGTATGTGTGCAAATTTATTCTCTTTTTTGTCTATCACGCTTTTTATGAAATTCATGTTTTAATCTGTCTTTATTTGCTTATAAATTTTTTGAGTATTCCTCTTTTTACAAAACTTTATAAGTTTCTTAGTTTTTCTAGCTGAAAGGGAAAAGAGATGGAAACAAATAATTTTAAAGGAAGTAAGGAGAAGGACCTTCTAAGAAGGTTTGGTACTGTGTTTTTACTTCTTATTCTCGCAGTATTGGCTTTTTTCCTTTTGAGGCCATTTTTAATAGCAATTCTTTTTGGGTTAATATTGGCACTTGTTTTACACCCTTTTTTTACGAAGATAAATAAGAGACTGAATCATAAGGGATGGTCTGCTTTTTTGGTGGTCCTTCTATTGGCGGTTTTGGTATTTATTCCTCTATGGTATTTTGTTCCAATCCTCGTGAAGCAATCAATTCAAATTTTTGTAGCTTCCCAGAAGATGGATTTAGTTACTCCTCTTAAGCATTTGTTCCCTTCTTTGTTCGCATACGAGCAGTTTAGTTCCGAAGTGGGGAGCGTAGTCTATTCTTTTGTAACAAATTTAACAAATTCTGTTATGAACATTTTTTCAAATATGATTTTGAACTTCGCAAAAATAACGCTTCAAATTTTGGTTGCTCTATTCGTTTTCTTTTTTGCATTGAAAGATGGAAAGAAATTAGTGGAATATCTTCAAAGCATACTTCCTTTTTCGAAAGAAGTTGAGAGAAAATTATTTACCTCTTCCAGAGAGATTACTTACTCTGTTCTTTATGGGCAAGTTTTGTTAGGGATAGTTCAAGGTATCATTGCAGGAATTGGTTTCTTTGCATTTGGAATTCCAAACGCGCTTTTCTTGACGATTTTGACAGCTTTAGCAGGCATCTTTCCGATCATAGGGACTGCAATTGTGTGGGTTCCAGTAGTGATTTATTTAATGATAAGCGGATTTAATCTTGGTCCTATTGTAGGGGTAGCAATCTTTGGTGTGTTATCTTCTCTAATGGAAAACTTTGTAAAACCTATTTTTGTTGCTCATAGAACAAATTTGCACTCGGCGCTTGTCCTGCTTGGAATGGTTGGAGGTTTATTCATGTTTGGAATACTGGGAATTATAATAGGTCCCCTAATTCTTGCTTATCTTCTTATAATTTTGGAGGTTTATAGGAATAAAAAGGTTCCAGGGCTTTTGACAGAGAAAAAGAATTAAATAGTGTCAATTTTCTATTCATTATAAAAAGAGGAAGATGGAATTAAAAGTAGGTTCTTGGAGTTGGGCGGCAGGATTGCCTGCAGTTATGTTGCGAGAGAAAACTGCAAAAAAGTTAGGGGTGCACGAAAAAGGAAGACTTCTTATAAGAGTTCCCTCAACTAACAAGAAGGAAATTTCTGCTGTGTTAGACGTTGTAAAGAGAAAAGTAAGTAAAAAAGAGATTGTTGTTTCAGAAGAAGTGAAAAAAATTCTTGGTGTTAAAGAGGGACAGAAGGTAGAAGTAGAAATTTCTTCTCCTCCAAAAAGTTTGGACTTAATAAAGAAGAAGTTAAAAGGAGTTGTTTTAACAAAGAAAGAAGTAAAAGAAATAATTAGTGATATAGTCAATAACAGCCTATCTGAGGCAGAAGTTGCTCTCTTTGTTTCTGCGATGTATCAAAAAGGTATGAATTTTGACGAGACTGTATTTTTGATAGATGCTATTTTATCCACCGGTAATAGACTTCATTTTCGGAATAAGTTTGTTGTAGATAAACATTCTATTGGGGGGATCCCTGGCAATAGGACCACCCCTCTTGTTGTGTCGATATGTTCCGCTGCAGGTTTAACATTTCCAAAAAGTTCATCGAGGGCAATAACAAGTGCAGCAGGAACAGCAGACGTTATCGAAACAATTGCAAACGTGGAATTTTCAATAAAAAAATTAAAAAAAATAATTGAAAAGACAAATGCTTGTATGGTCTGGGGAGGGGCTTTGGGGATGGTTCCAGCAGATTCAAAAATTATTTCAATAGAGAAACAATTGAAGATTGACCCAGAGGCGCAACTTTTAGCTTCAATTCTATCCAAGAAACTTGCTGCAGGTAGCAAGTATGTTTTAATAGATATTCCTTACGGTTCATCTGCGAAAGTCTCTTTAGCCAAAGGTAGAAGGTTAAAGAAAAAATTTGAAGATCTCGGAAAATATTTCGGACTGAAGATGAAGGTTGTTTTGACAGACGGTTCAAATCCTATTGGAAGAGGTGTGGGCCCCATTCTTGAGATGAAAGATGTTATAGATGTTCTTGATCCTTCAGAGGATGGGCCCCTTGATTTGGAGGATAAGGGAGCAGGTATCTTCCTTCATGTCAAAAGAGGGGACAAGATTGTGAAAAAACAAAAAATTCTCACGATATATGCAGAGTCTAAACCTCGGTTGAAAGAGGCTTTGAAATTTTACAAACAAAACAAACCCGTTGATATTTGTCATATCTAAAATTTTTTAAACTTCTTTTGTTTGGTTCAATAATGAGGAAGCAAGATTACAAAGGGCAGCTTGTAGATTATTTTAAGAAAAATCTGAAGAAAGGATACACTACAGAATCTCTTAAGTTTGCATTAGAGAGGCAGGGATATTCTAGGACATCAATTGAACAGGCGATAGAGCAAGCAAATAAGGAACTTGCAAAACAAGCACCTGAATTTAAAGAAAAGCCAATAATAAAATATGAAATAATAGATGAGAATAACAAACCGGTTGTAATAAAAAGAACATTTTGGAGCAAGTTGAAAAGTTTGTTTAAATAATATAGAAATCTTTAAAACAAGAGATTAAATCTTATATTCATGCCTCCGTCGCATAGTGGTATTGCACTCGGCTTGAGACCGAGGCCCTTTGGGCTCACAGGTTCGATTCCTGTCGGGGGCGTTTGATTTACAGAAGTTTTATTAATCATCTAACTTTTTCTCTTATATGAGGAAGAGGACATTTGGAATTCTTTTGTTAGCGGTTTTTGTTTTATCTGGATTGGGAATTCTTTTTTCATATTTTCATCAGGGAATCTTTTATCAGCTCTTGCAAAATGATCCTGCTCCTCTTATTGCCTCTTTAAAATCCATGGGCATTATAGGAGCTTTGTTATTTGTATTTTTGGTAGTTTTAGAAAATGTTGTTGCACCTTTGCCACCTTTCATTTTATATGTTGCAGGTGGTGCAATTTACGGGGGGATTTTTGGGGGCCTTCTAGCACTTCTGGGAAATGCTCTCGGATCTGCAATTGCATTTTTTATTGCTAGGAAGCTTGGAAGAGAATGGGTGGAAAGGAAGGTTCCCGAAAAAGTTCGTAAAAGATTTGACAGATTTTCAAGCAAATACGGAGGATTTGCAATTTTTCTTTTGAGGGTAAATCCTGTGACCTCAACAGACTTGTTTAGCTATCTTGGGGGATTCACAAAGATGTCTTTCAAGAGTTTCATAATTGGGACGACTCTAGGGCTTGCACCTTCTATAATTTTACAGACATACCTTGGAGATTTCTTCAGCTCTTCCCCAATACTTTTCAACTTGTTTATTGTAGTAGGTGTTTTCTATATCGTTCTGTTCGCATTCCTGTTTTTTTTGTACAAGATTAAAAAGAAGAAGGACATAGAAATGAGCTTCAAATAAGAGAGAATACTATTTTATTGTCAAAGGAGAATTATCTAGGCACGGCCAGCGAAGAGGTTTATCTGCTTTAATTTTAAATAAATTATCCGAAAAGAGCAGATAAACCTTCTGCTGCAGGTGCTTTTTCTTCCTCTTTTGGTTTCTCTTCCTTCTTCTCTTGCGAAGGAGCTTCCTCAGTTGTTGCTGCAGGAGCCGCAGAAACTAGGCTTGCGCTTTCTAGTTCTTTTTCGATGTCTACTCCTTTAAGGCTTGCAACTAAGGATTTCACCTTAGAGTTATCTACTTCTGCACCAGCACTTTGAACAACTTTTGTTATGTTCTCTTCGCTAACTTCTTTTCCAAGTTTGTGCAACAAAAGTGCCGCATACACGTATTCCATTTTATTTTTCCTCTCCATCAGAACTTTTTTGTTCATCTTCATTTTCTGTTGGAGTTTGAGTTTCCTCTTTTTCTTCCTTGGTTTCTTCTTTCTTTTCTTCTTCAAGTTTTTCTTCTTTGGATAAATTCTCTATAATCTTCTCGTGTAATCCTGCTTTTCCTAAAAGGAATCTTATAGTATCTTCACAACTATATCCTACTTCAACAGCAAAAGGAACTGCTCTTGCAAATGCTTCCTTAAGATCTGAAACAGCTTTTTCTTCGTCTATATTTATTTCTGTGTAGAGTACGTTCTTCTCAAGATCCAAAGCAACCAAAGGGGAAAAACCTATTGAAAAAGGTTTGATGTCTAATTTTCCCATTATTTCTGCGGCACCCTGGGAGATCTTCTCACCTTCTTTTGCTATGACTTTTGGTTCTTTTATCTCTATCTTTCCGTCCTTGATCTGTATTTGGATTCCTAGAGCTCCAAGTTCACTTATTGCTGGTCCTGGAACAAGGTCTGTTGGCCCAGCAGGAATTTCAATATCTGTTGGAGCTTCTTGCCCCGCTTTCGCTCTAGCAGGAGTTTTATTTTTTATTAACTCGCTTGCCAAATCAAATGAATCTAAATCCGAGAATAAAAGCGCGAAGCTTTCATCTATATTCTCTTTTAAGTCAATTATTTTCTGATTTTTTGTTTCCTCGATTGCTCTGAACAAAAGACTTTTCTTTGGAACTCGCACAAGCGCCTTTCCTCTAAGTTTTTTAGAAATCTCCTGAAATTGGGACGCAGGAATGTTTTTTATTGATGATATAAGTATTGTTTTTTTATTAGAGAAAAGATTCTTCAAATCTTTTACCATTTCTAATTTCTTACTCGGAATATTCGATACTGCTTTTGGTTTCATCTTACATTTATTTTGACAGGTTTTGACATTGTCAGTTTTAATTCAATATTTTTTACGTTCTCTTTATTTCTTGGGAGTGCTTTTATTATTTCTTTGTAAATTGTATTTATATTCTCAAAGATTTCTTCATTTGGCATGCTTTCCTTTCCAACAGCAAGCTTTATACTTGCTTCTTTTATTTTTATTTTTACGCTATTGTTTACTTTCTCCTTTATCTCGTTTATCGACTTTTCATCTGCATTTAAGATTATTCCCAGTTGAGGGGAGGGCATCTTTCCTGCAGGGCCCAAAACCCTACCAAAAGTTGTTGCAACCTTTGGCATTAAACTTGCTTGCGCTATGAAAAAATCATACTTTTTTACTAAGTCTTTCAGTTTTTTCTTATTGTTATATTTCTTAAATTCATCAAAAGTAATTGTGTCAACATGTGTGCTCTTAGATTCTAAGAATGCTGCTACTTTTTTGTCTTTTATTTTGTATGGGATTTTTAGGAATAAATTAAGAGGGTTTTTTCTCACGTCGAATTTTTGTAGATTTACAACTAGATCTACTGTTTGGTCAAATTTCCTTTTTTTAGAACTTTTAAGTTCCTCTATTGCACTTTTTATTTTACTCTCAAATTCTGTCATTTTTTCCTCCTACATTACGCGTCTGATCCCAGAAAAAAAGGGGTTCGACGATGTAGTCAATTGGATAATCTTTCAATTAAAAAGGGGTTTATAAAACTTCTTATTCTACAGTAACGGATTTGGCAAGGTTTCGGGGTTTGTCAACGTCAAGGTTTTTTAAATCCGCGATATGGTATGCTAACAGTTGGAGTGCGATAACGTTTATTATTGGTGAAATTGCTTCATCTGTAGAAGGGACTTCAATCACATATTCTGCGAATTTTTTTAATTCCTTATTTTTTGGGTTTGTTATAATTATTATTCTCCCCCCTCTGCTTTTGACTTCCTCAATGTTGCTAACAATCTTTTTTGAAAGCTCACTCTTTGTCGCAACAAAAACCACCGGCATTTCTTTATCAATCAGTGCTATCGGGCCATGTTTCATTTCCGCAGCAGGATATCCTTCTGCGTGAATGTATGAAATCTCTTTCAATTTAAGAGCTCCCTCGAGTGCGACAGGGAAATTTATTCCCCTTCCAAAATACAAAAAGTTTTTTGAGTCCTTGAATGACTTCGATATCTCTCTTATTTTTTTTGAGTTCTTAAGCACATCTTTCACCTTTTTTGGGAGTTTTTTTAATTCGGATATTGTTTTGCAAGGGATTCTTATACTTCTTGTTTGCGCGAGGAATAGTGAGAACAGAAGAAGAGCTGTTACTTGAGATGTAAATGCTTTTGTTGAAGCTACTCCTGTTTCAGGGCCTGCGTGGAGGTAAATTCCAAAGTCTACTTCACGAGATATTGTAGATCCCACAACGTTAACAATTCCCATAGTTGAAGCCCCTAGTTTTTTAGCTTCTCTTATTGCTGCAAGTGTATCCGCGGTTTCACCAGATTGAGAAATAGCAACCAGGAGGTCTCCCTCCAAAATGAGAGGTTTTCTATACCTAAATTCGGACGCATAATCTACTTCCACAGGTATTTTTGCAATCCTTTCAATAAGGTATTTTCCAATTAATGCGGAATGCCAACTAGTTCCACAAGCAGTAAGTATTATCCTTTTTATATCTCTTACGTTCTTCTCGTCGAGAATTTTTATTTTCGACCTGCTCAATCTTCCTCTGAGGGCATTTCTTATTGTTTCGGGTTGTTCAAAGATTTCTTTAAGCATAAAATGTTTAAATCTTCCTTTTTCCATGCTTTTTATGTCCCATTTTATTTTGTGAATTTTTGGGTCCACTTTTTGCCCATTTATTTTTCTTATGAGCACCGTTTTTTTATGGACTACAGCGACCTCATCATCCTTTAGGTATATCACTTTATCCGTATATTTCAACACTGCTGCAACATCAGAAGAAATTATTTTTTCATTTTTTCCAATTCCTATTACTAATGGAGATCCTCTTTTTGCGGCGATTACCTCTTCTTTATCTTTGGATATTACTGCTAGTCCAAACGTTCCTTCCAACAATCTTAGAGCTTTTATAACTGCTTCTTCTAGGTTGTCTTCGTAGAATTTTTCAATTAGGTGTGAAATTATTTCAGAGTCTGTGTCTGAATTAAATTTGTGTTTTTCGGAAATCAGAAGTTTTTTCAGGGACTGGTAATTTTCTATTATTCCATTGTGCACAATTGCAATTTTTTTCTTGCAGTCTAGGTGGGGATGGGAATTTTTCTCACTAGGTTTTCCATGGGTTGCCCATCTTGTGTGTCCAATGCCTATCTTCCCAAAGAGATCTTTCACCTTTTTGTCTTTTTCTAATTCTTTTATCCTTCCAACTTTTTTTACGGTCTTTAGAGAATTCTTTGAGATGATAGATATTCCTGCGCTATCATATCCTCTGTATTCTAATTTTTTCAAACCTTCCAAAATAACTTCCCTTGCGTTTCTTTCTCCAATGTATCCTATTATTCCACACATGTTCTGCGGAGAGATTTTATCTATATATTTATATCTGTATTTCAGAACAACATAAGGATAGATAGCCTTAAAAATGCAAGAATTTTTACATTTCTAGTAAGTCGGATAGTTAACTCCGGAGTTTTGGTATTAAATTGCCAAGGGGCCAAAGATATGGTTTCTAAACTCTGAGGAAGGTCCGCCCACCCCCATCACAATGGGAAAAAGCCACCGAGGAAATCTCGGGCCTCGCGAGGGGTAGCTCTGGTATAGAGACGAGCGTATTTAGTTACGGTGGAACGAGCATCTTGGCTGGTGCAAGGCTAAGCCGCAAAGTGGAATGTTAACGCGAACTGTTTGTCAGCAATGGCGAAGTTCGACAGAAGGTGGCCTATTTCCGACTTACTTTTTCTTTCTAAACATTTAAAAAACTCTTCTTCATCTAAAATCTATTGGGCTAGTAGCTCAGGGGGAGAGCACTAGACTGAAGATCTAGGTGTCGAGGGTTCGAGTCCCTCCTAGCCCATTTATTGATTTGCATAAATTTTATAAAGAGTTCTTCCCTAAGTCTCGTATATGAAGAAAAAGATGGTGAAAAAAGAGAAGATCAATTTCGAGGTTCCTGCGTTTGTAGTGGGAGTTATTGCAATTGTAGAAGCAATCTTTTCTCCATTGTTAGGTCTTGTTTTCGGAGTCATTGGACTTGTTTTTTCATATAGACAAAAGACAGTTTTATCCAAAAAGGCCAAGAGAATAAACTGGGTTGCATTGGTGTTAAGCGCGGTATTGTTTGCGTTAACACTGATATTAACTTTCAAGAGTTCTCAATTTGCAGGTATTTTTGGATTGAGATAATTTCACAATGATAAGGAACAAGAGAGCAGCTATGGAGATGAGTATGGGTACAATAGTGACCATTATCTTACTTGTGGTTGTTCTTGTTTTGGGTATTTTCTTTGTCCAAAAGATCTTCGGAACGGGGAATAAAGCAATAGATCAAATAGATACACAAGTACAAAATGAGATAAACAAACTCTTTACGCAGGAAGGAAAGAGCCTGGTTGTTTACCCAAATTCTAGAGAGATTTCTATTAAGCAAGGAGAAACCGGGGGCTTTGGTTTCTCTATAAAGAATACTGATCGAGCCTCACACTATTACGATTATAGGGTGGAGGTTTCTTCAATTCCTTCTTCTTGTTCTCTAACGGAAGATGAAGCGAATGGTTTGATTGCATTAGGAGGGGCAGGAAGGGTTCCTTCAGGAGGGGGGAAGCTAGGATCTGGCCAGGTTTTGGACAACGCGGTTTTGGTAAAGTTTGATATTCCAAAGGAAGTTCCTTTGTGTCTTTTAAGGTACGATCTTACGATATACCGAGATGGTCTCGAAGATAATGCCCAAAGTATAAGCATAGATCTTCAGATAAGGTAGGTTCCTTAATTTTTTAAATGGAGCAATCCTTGATATTTTATGGTTTTAAAGTTGTATAACACAATTTCCAGAAAGAAAGAAGTTTTTAAACCAGTTCACAAGGAAGAAGTGCGCATGTATGTTTGCGGACCAACCGTAAATGATATCCCTCATCTCGGACACGCGCGTTCTCAGATTTCTTTTGATATTCTTAGGAGATATCTCATCTACCTTGGGTATAAAGTAAAATTTGTTTCAAATGTTACAGATATTGAAGATAAAATAATTAATAAAGCAAATGAGTTGGGCATAGGGATAGATGTTTTGACAAAAAGGAATTTTGAAGCACATAAAAAAGATTATTCTTCCTTAGGGGTTTTGAAGCCGGACGTACAACCTTTTGCAACAAAGTATGTGCAACAGATGATAGACCTTATAAAAAAATTGGAATCAAAGGGATATACTTATACTTTAGAAGACGGGGTTTATTATAACATCTCTAAGTTCAAAGACTACGGAAAATTATCGAAGCAGAAACTAGAAGGACTAAGAGTGGGGAATAGGATAAAAGATAAAAAGAACAATGATTTTGTTCTATGGAAATTTTCTAAGCCTGGAGAGCCTAGTTGGGATAGTCCTTGGGGAAAAGGAAGGCCGGGATGGCACATAGAATGTTCTGCCATGTCTGAATCGATATTGGGGCTACCTCTAGATATTCATGGAGGAGGACAAGATCTTATCTTCCCCCATCATGAGGATGAGATTGCGCAATCAGAAGCAGCTTATGGAAAAGAGCTAGCTAATTATTGGGTCCATAACGGAATGGTCAATGTAGATAATGTAAAGATGTCAAAATCTCTCGGTAATTTTAAATCTATAAAAGATTTGTTAGAAGAGTATTCTGGGAATGTGATAAGATATCTTGTAATATCCAATCATTATCGTAAACCTCTTGATTTTAGTAAAGATTCTTTAAGTTTATCTCAAAATTCTTATAATAGGTTGAAGAATCTGGTTTTAGAGATTGAGGACGATGGAAAAGAGAACAAAGAATATTTGAAAGAATTTGAAGAAGCAATGGATGATGACCTAAATACTCCTCGGGCATTGCAGGTGTTGTGGAAACTAGCGAGGGATAAAAATGCACAAGGAAGGCTTGGTACAATAAAGAAGATAGAAGAGGTATTCAATATGGGCTTGCTCGAGAGGGAAGAGCTAGAGATACCTCTCGAGATAAAAGATCTCGCAGAAAAGAGAGAACAAGCGCGAGCCAGTAAAGACTGGAACCTTGCAGATAAACTGCGAGCAGAAATTAGCAAAAGAGGATATTCTGTAGAGGATTCTAAAGATGGTTGGAAAATAAAGAAAATATAGCCAGAGTTAGATATATTTTTAAATCTATTTTTCTTTTCTGGTGGGGAGGTGAAGAATGACTAAAATACACTACGATAGTTTTGTTGATTTAAAGTATAAACCGAAGTCGACAGATGTTATATGTCAGTTTAAAATAGTTCCTTCTAAAGGATTTACTTTCCGAGAAATATGTTCTATCACTGCGGGAGAGAGTAGTGTTGGAACATGGACGGACGTAAAAACTATGAACAAGAAAATTGGAAAAACTCTTTCACCAAAAGTTTTCTATTTGAATAAAAAGGAAAATCGCTGCAGGATAGCGTATCCTATTGAGCTTTTTGAGATGGGCAATTTACCTTGTGTTCTTTCATCGATAGGAGGGAATATATATGGGATGAAGTCTGCAAAACAATTATATTGGGAAGATATAAAAATTCCTAAAAAAATGTTGAAATCTTTTAAGGGTCCACAGTTTGGGATAAGAGGTATCAGAAAATATTTGAATGTTTATAATCGCCCTCTCGTCGGGACAATTGTTAAGCCGAAAGTGGGGTTAACATCAAGTCAGCATGCAAAGGTAGCCTATGAATCTTGGGTGGGAGGCTGTGATATTGTTAAGGACGATGAAAATTTAACCTCTCAAAGTTTTAATAAGTTTAAGAGCAGATTCTTGAAAACAATAAAGGCATGTAAAAGGGCGGAAAAAGAAACAGGAGAAAAAAAGGTTTACCTTGTAAATTGTACGGCAGAAACAGACGAGATGTTGAAGAGGATAAAATTTGTGGAAGAGCATGGGGGGAATTATATAATGTTAGATATTTTAACTTTGGGGTGGGCTGCCTTGCAAACTGCGAGGAAACACACTAAATTGCCAATTCATGCTCATCGGGCAGGTCACGCGATGTTAGATCGAGATAAGACTTATGGAATGTCTATGGAAGTTATAGCCCAGTTCGCGAGAATGGTGGGCGTAGACACGCTTCACATAGGAACTGCTTACGGAAAAATGTCTGGGGGAAAAGACATTGTTTTACATATAGAAGAAGAGATGGAGCACCAATTTACTCGCCAAACAAAAGAGAATTTGTCTCAGAGATGGTTTGGAGTTAAGCCAGTATTCGGAGTTGCTTCAGGAGGGGTTCATCCTGGGATCGTACCTCAAATAATGAAATTCATGGGGGTAGATGTGGTCATACAAGCTGGAGGAGGAATCCATGGACATCCTGACGGGACGGTTGCAGGGGCTATTGCAATGCGGCAAGCGGTGGACGCAACTTTAAATGGAATATCTTTAAGGAAGTACGCGAAAGATCATACAGAATTGAGAAAAGCACTGGAGAAATGGGAATAATGAAAAAAAGCAAAAAAAAGGAGGGGAAGAAGGCAAAAAGCAAAAAATTAAGGGAATCTGCAAGACATCTAAATATTGAAGTAAGAAAGGCTGTTGCCGCCGCGATAATGGCAGCGTTTGGTTTTCTAATAGCATTAGTTTGGAGAGATGTGATAATGGAATGGGTTGAAACAATTTCTGCTCAAAGCCCAGTTTCAGGCAAGTTAATAAGTGCCCTTGTAGTGACCTTTATTTGCGTGGTTGGAATTCTCCTTGTGACAAGATTTATTGCCGTAAAGGAAAAATAGATTCAATAAATCTTTAAATGTGTGTCTTTTTTAGTTTCTATGGGTGGAACAAGCTATCGGAAATTCTTTACCCAAGAAGGGACCCTTTTTTATATGGGTAAGGATGCAAAGTCTAATGACTTGCTTGTAGGAAAATTCAAAGGAAAGGAAAATGTAATCCTTCATACCGTTCCTCCTGGGAGCCCTTTTTGTGTTCTAGATTCAAAAAATCCCTCAAAGAAAGAGATAAGAGAAGTTGCAATAGCATGTGCGGCAAAGAGTAAATACTGGAGAGACAATAAAAAATCTGTGAAAGTTCATATTTTTAGTGGGAAGGACGTGAAAAAGACAAAAATAATGAAAGAGGGGACTTGGAGTGTTGGCGGAAAAACAAAAACAATAAAAGCAAGAAAAAGAGAAATAAAAAAATGGCTATTATTAAACAAATCCAGTTAGGCAAAAAAGGAATAACTGAAAATTTCATAGAGAATTTGAAAGTACAGTTTAGCAAGGCAAATAACGTCAAAATTTCTGTTTTAAGTTCTTTTTGTAGGGATAAGAAGGAACTTAAGAGGGTTGTGGAAGAAATACTTGAAAAGTTGGGGAAAAATTATACCGCAAAAACAATAGGGTATACAATCAATATTAAGAAGTGGAGAAAAGAGGTAAGATAATTAAATTTATAAACCCTTTTTGGCCACTACTATCAAGCAAATCGCTCATGGCGATTCTGTTTCCGAGAGGAAAGCTAAGATGAACAGTGTATATGAATTAGATTCCCAAGAGTATAATTTGAAGTTAGCTGAGGCTCTTAAGAAGGTCCCCGAGTTTAAACAACCAGAGTGGTCAAAGTATGTGAAATCTGGTCCATCGAAAGAAAGACCTATCGATGATGAAGATTTTTGGTACAAGAGAGCTGCTTCTATCCTAAGGCAAATTTACAAGAAGGGAATAGTTGGAGTAAATAGATTGCGTACAAAATATGGTTCTAAGAAAAATAGGGGAGCAAGGCCGGAGAGGTTTAGAAAAGCTTCTGGGAAAATTATAAGAACAATTCTACAACAGGCAGATGCCGCGGGCTTTACAGAGGTGGCAAAGGAGATAAAGGGTGTGAGATCTCGGAAGCCAGGAAGACAATTAACTCAAAAAGGAAAGGATTTCTTGGAGGCAATAAAATAAAATGGGGCACAAAAATTTTGAGAAGAAGAAAAAGCTTGCAAAAAAAGGAAGGCAAACTAAATGGGCTCCTATTTGGGTTGTCCTAAAAAAGTACGGACCTGGGAAGAGAATTCACCCATCACACACTACTCATAACAGAAGGTCTTGGAGAAGAACTAAATTACATATTAAACCACGAAAGATAAGAAAATCGCACTTCGGATAAAATGGCTGACAAAAAACAAAATTTAGATAATGTTGAAAGAGAATATGTGATTCCTCTTCGTGAAAAAGTGAGGGCAGTGCCGAGATATAAGAGGACTCCTAAGGCCGTGAAAACAATAAAGGAATTTTTAGTGAGGCATATGCGGGTGCGAGATAGAGATTTGAAGAAAGTAAAAATAGATAAACATCTTAATGAGCTTTTGTGGTTTAGAGGAATAAAGAGACCCCCTCACAAGATAAAAGTAAAGGCTATAAAAGAGGGAGAAATCGTGAGGGTAGAGGCGGTTGAGTTGATAGACAGAATTAAGTTTAAGAAGATTAGGGAAGAGAAGTTTGAGAAGCATGCGCTTGATGTTTTAGAGAAAAAGAAAACAATGATGCAAAAGGCAAAGGAATCTCTTCAGACTAAACCTGTAAAAGAAGGAGCTAAAGAAGAATCTAAAGAAGAATCAGAAGAAGATAAAAAGAAAGAGGCCGAGAAGAGAAAAGCAGGCACTGAGGCTTCAGCAAAGCAAGCAAAGGCCCAAGCAAAGCAAACAAAACACCAAGCAGGAGGGAAGGCAAAGCAAAAAACCGCCCCTGTAAGAAAGGCACTGGGCAGATAATTTACTTTAATACTTTTCCTGTTTCTTGAAACCATAGATAAAGATCGAGTGTTCCTAGAGGAATTGAAACTTTTTTTGATATTTTTTCAAGTATTTTTTCAATTTCAAGATATTTATTTTTTGATAAAGATTTTGGAGGGCCTATTATTTTTTCCTTTTTTAAAAGAGACAAGATATGTTTGTCAATTATTGCAACATCTTGATATCCAACATTTCTTAAAAAGTGCGACGCCTCTTTCATTCCAATACCTTTAAAATTTTCAGCCAACCAATTTCGGATTATTTTTCCATTTTTTCCATTTTTTAGTTTTTTGATTAATTCTTTTTTTAGTTTTCTTGCAAGAATTATTCTTTCCGCTCTCTGGGTCCAAAACCTATGCCCTTCTTTTTTCAAAAATTTTTGTAATTTTCTCTTGGACCAATTTGCAAATCCCCCTCCTATCTTGTTTTGGATTTCCCAGCTTTTTTTCGCTTGGAAGTTTGCGGTGAGGATACAAAAACATAGTTCAGAAAAAATCTCTTCTTCGTCAAGTTTTCTACCTTTCTTGTAAAACTCTTTTGTTCTCTTGTCGATTAGTTTTTTGACCTCTGATTTTTGCAATTTTTTTAGCTTCTTAATTACGCCTTTCATACTACTTTTTTTATTTTGTCTAAAATTTCATTCTTTTCCTTCCTAGAAGTATATGTTTTTCCAAACTGTACCAATATCCAGTTTATGTCTTTATGTCTTCTTCTTGGAAAAATCTCTTTTAATTTTTGTTCCACAATCTTAGGATTTCTAGAATTTACCCACCCAAGATAGTTTGAGATGTAGTTTACATGGGTGTCTACTCCAATTTCTTGTTTTCCTTTCTCTGCGAGAAATACATTTGCAGTTTTCCTTCCCACGCCAGGGAGTGAAATTAGTTTTTCGATATCTTGAGGGACTTTTCCCCCAAATTCAGAGAGTATCTTCCTCGAGCAATTTAAGATATTTTTAGATTTATTTCGATAAAAATTTATAGGGTATATTATCTTTTCTATTTTTTTTAAGTTCAATCTTGAAAATTTTTTTGCAGTAGGATATTTTGAAAAAAGTTTTTTGCACACTTTGATGGTGGTTTCGTCCCTTGTTCTTGCAGACAAGATTATTGCGGTTAATGTTTGCCAGTCATTTGCCCACCCATCTGCGGCGAGCCGCATATCTTCTCCCTTCTCTTTTAATAATTTCAGTTGCTTTAGGAGTTTTTTTTCATCCATATTTTTTTAAGGAGATCTTTTCTTAAATAACTATGCTAAGACAACTAAAAATTGAGTTGAACAAGAACTGTGATAAGAACAAAGCCAGAATAATGAGGGGTTTTTTCAAGACCGGAAAAGGAGAGTATGGCGAAAAAGATATCTTTTTAGGCATTCCTGTCCCCCTACAACGAAAAATAGCAAGCAGATACATAAAAATTTCGGCATCTCAGTTGGAGAATCTAATTCGGAGCAAGTATCATGAATATAGGTCGGTGGCTTTAATTATTTTAACGGAAAAATACAAACTTGCGCAAGGGGACCAGAAGGAAAGAATTTTCAGATTTTATGTAAAAAATATATACTGGGTTAACAGTTGGGACCTCGTGGATTTATCTGCTCCAAAAATCGTTGGGGGATTTTTATCCGATAAAAATAAAGATTTTTTGTATAAGTTTGCCACTTCCAAAGATATGTGGGTACGCAGAATTTCGATAGTTTCCACACTCCATTTTGTTCGAAAAGGGAATTTTAAGGATGCTTTGAAAATATCAGAAATGTTACTCGATGATGAAAACGATTTAACACAAAAAGCGGTTGGATGGGTTTTAAGAGAAGTTGGGAAAAAAGACAAGCAAGTGTTAGAGTCTTTTTTAGGACGCAATTATGATAAGTTAGCAAGAACAACATTGCGTTATGCTATTGAAAGATTTTCAATTAAGGAGAGAAAAAAATGGTTGAACTTAAAAAGATAAAGCAAAATAAAACAACAGAAGAACTCCTGGAATTTGGGATAATAAATTTAGATAAACCTAGCGGGCCTACCTCTTTCAAAATTTCAGATTCTGTAAAAAAAATTCTTAGACTGAGGAAGACATCTCACTTTGGGACTCTTGATCCAAAAGTTACCGGGGTCTTGCCAGTAGCATTAAATAGGGCTTGCAAATTGACAGGGCACTTTATAGGTCATGACAAAGAGTATGTGGGAATTATGCGTTTTCATGAGAAAATAGAAAAAGAGGTGGTAGAAGAAGTGATAAGAAATAGATTCATTGGAGAAATAATTCAAAAACCCCCCGTAAAATCTCGTGTAAAAAGGGAAGAACGGCCAAGGACAGTTTATAAATTTGAAATAATTGAAGTTTCGGAAGGGGGAAAGGATTTCGTTTTTTTAGCAGAGGTGCAAGGGGGAACTTACATTCGGAAATTAATTGATGATCTTGGAAGGGAATTGGGGGTGGGGGCACATATGTTGGAGCTGAAAAGGATAAGAGCAGGGATTTTTAAAGAGGAATCCTCGGTAAAAATGTACCAATTTGAGGAAGCAGTCCAAGAGTATGAGAAAGGGGAGGATAAGAAATTAAGGGACCTAATCACCCCTGGAGAGGTTATATACAAAATCTATGAGCCTCTAAGAATAAAAAAAGATAACCTCGAGAGAATTTTCACGGGAAAGCCTTTACACAAAGAAGATATAGAAGAAGGAAAGGTAAAAGAGGGGGAGATAGTGTCTGCTTTTTGTGAAGATCGATTTGTTGGGATTTATAAAATAACTAAAGAAGAATTCGCTTTTGCTCGTCCGCTGTTTGTCATGCAGCCTTTGAAAAGATAATTATATATATTTTATATACTTTAAAAAAGCATGAAAAAGGGGTTGCTTTTCTTAGTTGCATCGGCTTTTCTTTTTTCTTGTTCCAATTATAAAAATTTACCTTCTGATGACGTATATTTTCGAGGAGAGGATAAAGAAGAGTATGTTGTAAAGAAGGAATCTCCTTTGCCAGAGCGAAATTCCTTTTTGTCCACAAGGCTTTTCTATACTCTAGATAGAGATTCAGATTTTGATGGGATA
>NJDN01000005.1 GCA_002254395.1 Candidatus Pacearchaeota archaeon ex4484_71 | reverse complement strand
GCTCGGATTATCAACAAACAAATTAATTGCGTCACAAACCTCCGTTAAATTGTGAGGGGGGATATTGGTTGCCATCCCCACAGCTATTCCCGTAGCACCATTCAATAATAAAGTAGGCAATTTACCTGGCAACAACAAAGGCTCTTTCAAAGAATTATCGAAATTAGCAACAAATTCAACAGTATCTTTCTCTATATCAGATATTAATTCCTGAGAAATCTTCTGCAGTTTGGCTTCAGTATACCTATAAGCCGCGGGAGGGTCTCCATCTATAGATCCAAAGTTTCCTTGACCATAAACAAGAGGATACCTAAGAGAGAAATCTTGTGCCATCCTAACCATTGCATCATAAACCGCAGTATCCCCATGAGGATGAAATTTACCAATAACATCTCCTACAATCCTTGCAGATTTTTTAGTGGGAGTATTTGGCTTCAACCCCATAGCGTTCATAGAATAAAGAATTCTCCTCTGAACCGGCTTCAAGCCATCTTCAATAGCAGGAATTGCACGAGAAACTATTACACTCATAGCATAATCTAAGTATGCTTTCTTCATCTCCCCACTTACTTCGCTATTTATAACTCCTTTCACATCTAACGATACTTTTTTCTCTGTCTTATTTTCTTTTTCTTCCATTTTATTGCCTTTCTATACCCTCTAGCGTAGGAATCTCTTGAGGATTTTCTTCACTATGGGATTCTTTTACTTCCTTTTTATTTTCCTCTTCTTTTTGTTCCCCAACTTCTTCGCTCGGCTCTTCAACATCCCCTGCAGACTCGTAGTGAATTACAAATTCATTCTCTTCGTCCACATCAAAAGATGTTTTGTTTTTCTTCTTCCATTATGCTACTTTTTCCCCCTTTTTGTCTAGATATTCCATAAACTCTTCTTCGCTTAGTTCCTTTTCATCTACATTCTTTCCCTTCCATCCACATTTCTTACACTCCCAACCTTTTGCCCCCTTTCCTTCTTCGCCCCCGATAACAACCTGAACCTCATCACTTCCACACTTCGGACAAATTCTTAACTTAAAAGTTTTGCCCGACTTCTTTGTTGTCTTTATCCCTTTCGCTTTATTATACTCCTCCGGACTGTCATATCCTTCTAAAATCCAATCTGGAGTTTTAACCTTAGATTTTTTAGCCATTATACTCTCCATTCTTTATTTTATTCAAAAGATCTCCTATATCTTCAAAATACAAAGTTTTATCCCCCATTTCCGGGAGGTATGTATTTTCTACACCTTTCTTTATCGCAATAACTATTCTCTTCCCACGAGAAAAAGCATATCCTACTTCCATCAACATTCCTTCACTCCTCCTCTCACTCCTCAATATCACAAAAAAGAGATCAGAGTCATCAATTTCCTTAAACGCAGATTCCATCTTAGTTCTATTCGAGCTCCCCTCAAAATCTTTTCCTTCCAAAACAGTACAATAAACGCTCTCACCACTATTTTCAAACTCTTTAACGATTTGCGTGCACTCCTCTCTAAGAACATTCCTGTCCTCACCAGTCACAGCTTGTCCAATAAAGATCTTCGCCATGCTAATCAACCCCCTTCCAAGAGGCATTCAAGTTTAACGCCTTATCCATTTTTTTATTAAACATTTTCATTCTTATACATCCAACTCCGCTTGATGCGCATTTTCTTGAATGAATTCTTTTCTTGCAGAAACGTTATCTCCCATTAACATTGAAAAAACCCTATCTGCTTCAACAGCATCTTCGATATAAATTCTTTTAATCTTCCTGGTTTTGGGATTCATTGTAGTATCCCATAACTGATCTGAACTCATCTCTCCGAGACCTTTGAACCGGGTTACATTGAGATTACTCGCCCCAGCAGATTCTTTCTTGAGCTCTTCATCGGAATAAACATAATGATCTTTTTTCTTTCTTATTCTGTAAAGGGGGGGCATAGCAACATAAACATGCCCTTCCTCAATAAGATCTTTCATAAATCTAAAGAAGAAAGTCAAAAGAAGAGTCTTTATGTGTTCTCCATCAACGTCTGCATCTGTCATTATTATTATCTTATTGTATCTCAGTTTCTTTATATCAAACTCCGCTCCAACACCAGTACCTATAGCCGTAATCATATTTGCAATTTCCTCACTAGACAGCGCCTTCGAGGGATTTGCTTTTTCTACATTTAGAATCTTTCCTTTAAGACTCAAGATTGCTTGATGCTCTTTATTCCGGGCCATCTTTGCGGACCCCCCTGCTGATTCTCCCTCCACGAGATACAATTCCGACTCCTCTGTTTTTTTACTAGAACAATCCGCCAACTTACCTGGCAAGCCTCCAATAGAAAAAGCATTCTTCCTCCGAACTAAATCTTTAGCTTTCTTCGCTGCAAGTCTCGCCTTTGCGGAATCTATAGCCTTTGATGCAATTTTCTTTGCAACAGCTGGGTTCTCCTCAAAATATTCTGAAAGCGCAGAGCTGACAAGAGAATCAACATACCCCTTAACATCTGAGTTGCCCAATTTAGTTTTTGTCTGTCCTTCGAATTGGGGGTTTGGGATCTTTAAACTTAAAATCACGCTTAATCCTTCTCTAACATCGTCTCCAGACAGAGAACCGTTTTTTAACATCCCTTTCTTTTTAACATAATCATTTATCACCCGAGTAAGTGCCGTCTTGAAACCCGAAACATGCGTTCCCCCTTCGACAGTATTTATTGTATTCACAAAACCAAAAATATTTTCCTGATAACTAGAATTATATTGGATTGCAACTTCTATTATTATTCCTTTAACCTCATTCTTAAAATAAATTGGTTTTTGATACAAAACATCCTTTGATTTATTCACCCATTTTACAAATTCGACAAGTCCTCCAGATGCAAAAAATTCGTCTTTCTTTTTCTTGTTCTTATCTTCCAAGCTAATCTTTAATCCTGCATTCAAAAACGCAACTTCCCTAAACCGAGTTTCAAGAGTTTTATAATCAAAATTTAAAACTGAAAAGATTTCTTCATCCGGCCAAAATTGAATCTTAGTACCCGTATCGTTTTTAGAAGTCTTCCCTATAACTTTCAACTTTGTTTTTGGGTTTCCTCTCGAATACTCCTGCTGATAAATTTTTCCATCTCGTTTGATGGCAAGTAGTAATTTCTCTGAAAGGGCATTCACACAAGAAACTCCCACACCGTGTAAACCTCCGGAGATAGCATAACTCCCTTTATCAAATTTTCCTCCCGCATGGAGTTTTGTTAACGCGACTTGCGCAGCGGGAATTTTAAATTTAGGATGGATATCCACAGGAATCCCTCTTCCGTCATCTTCTATTGTTGCCGAACCATCACTCTCCAATACAACAGTTATCTTTTTGCAGAACCCCGCCATAGCCTCATCAACAGAATTATCTAAGACCTCATAAACAAGATGATGTAATCCTTCCTTACCTGTACTCCCAATGTACATCGCAGGTCTTTTCCTAACACCCTCAAGACCTTCCAATACTTTTATTGAATCTGCTTTATATTCTGCCATCTTATATTTCACCAACTTTGTAATATTTTGCTAACTTTTAGACAAGAAATTGCCTAACCACAGATAAAGAAAATCAAGTGAGTTTATAAAGCTTTCTGGCGATTTATCGTCGATAAATAGAAAAAAGAGGTCCAAAACACATATCTTTAAATAAAAATATAACAAAGAATATTTATGAAAAAAAGACTGAGAAAAACAATCACAATTGTGCTGATTTTGGCCTTCATTTTGGTGCCTTTTTTTATTATAAAAACAGGAATAACAGGAAATTTTATAAAAAAATATGAAAATCAAGAGTATTCATACACTAAAGCAATTTGTGTGGAGGACAACTATTGCGAAGATTATAAAATAATCTGCGAGGGAAACAAACTGATAAAAATGACCCCTACTGGATTTGGAATAAAAAAATATGAAGGTATCACTGCCCAAAAATATGAAGAAGCAATTGGAAAATTATGTGATTAAACTTACCAAAAAATATTTCCTCAAAAAAATCTCCCGTCTTCACAACCAAGAAGCTACTTCCTCTTCTTTTTCTTCTCTTTCTTCTTGTTCTTTGGGTTAAACTTTAAATCTTCTGGAAGCCACCGAACTTTTCTTCTTCCCATTTCCATATTCTTTCTGCACTTTGCGGAACAAAGGTAGTTTATAGAACCGTCCTTACCAATGAGAGTTAAGCCTTTCGGAAATTCATATTGCTTATGGCAATAAACACACTTAGGCATTTTTCTCATCCCTCCCGCTATATTTCGCCACTAAGATAAGATATCTATCCTCTCCTTCTGCCGAACTTTTATTATCCACATTTGGACCCATAACAAAATAATCTCTCCTGTAATGTGCAGCTAAGTCCTCCGCAACATCCTTCGATAAATCAGAGACTTCTAGAACCTTTCCAGCCTCAAGATCACCAAGTTTCTTTTCTACTTTCTCTATTTTATCACTTAATTCTTTCAAGCCCATTTAACTATAACTCCCTTTTGTTATATTTGATCTTATTTTTCTAGCCTCGATCTCTGTCTCTCGAAGCATTAGAATATCTCCAACTCTCACTGCCCCCCTCACGTTTCTTCTCATAGAACGCCCCTTGTCTTTGCCTTCCTTAACAAGACACTTCACTTGCGTAATCTCTCCTCTAAAACCTGTTCTACCTATTAATTCCTGTACAACTGCCGGAACTGTCTCTCCAGAAACAATCTTGTCGCTTCCTTTCTGCGCTTTCGCTTTTACTTCTCTCTTCTTTTGAGTCTTTGCCATTTTAAATTAAAATTATTTCTTGAGAGAAGCAATGTCTTTGTCTGCCTCTCCGGCTTCAATCACAGCCACAGAAGACGCAGAAACCGGAATTCCTACAGCTACCCCCAACTTTTGTTTGCTATCTGCTTCTAAACAAGGAATTCCTTTTTCCTTGCAAAGCAACGGCAAGTGGGCAACAATTTCTTTGGGGTCCACATCTGCTGCATACGCAACAAATTTTGCAGTACCTCTTTCAATTGCCTTAGTAACTTCGTTGGTTCCCTTCTCAATCTTTCCAGTTCTCTTTGCTTTCTCAATTATTTGATATGCATCCATTTTCGTCACAAGTTATTTAGTTAGAACACCATCCTCATCTGAACAGTGTTCATCGGACAAGAATAAAGAACCAAACTGGTTTATAAAGTTTGCGCAATGAACTGTCACTCGTCAATTTGAGAATCTTTCCATACAATTCCGATGGAAACTTTTTTAGCTAATCCCTTTCCAACAAAGTGGTCTCTCAACATATACATGTCTCTTCTACTTCCAGAATAATAAAAAAGATATCTGTTCTCTTCATCCAAAACTTCAGAAGAAAATTTGGGCCCTCCACGAACACCAGGAAAAAGAAAGCCTACATCTCTATCAAATTTTAATGTCCTTAAAGGATTCTTACGAGCATCAAACCCAGTATCCACCATTGCATAATAAGCCAATATTTTTTTATCATCAAATGCCATAACAGAACATCGAAAAGAATTATTTAAAGATTATGAACATTCAAGACTTATTTCCATCTAACCTCTACATCGTCAGTCCTTTGACGAGGTTTTATATCTAAATTCTCCATTTCCTCTCCCTTGAAACCTAAACCTTTCTCAAACATTATCTCTCCTAGGTAAGCAATCATCGCACCGTTGTCTACAAGCAAACTTTTATTTGGAACAAACAATTTTGCCCCTCTTCCTTCACACATCTTCTCACACATTTCAACAAGCCGGGAGTTACATGCAACACCCCCTCCCAGTAAGAGCTCTTTTTTTCCAACGTGGGCCAGTGCTCTCTCCGCAGTCTCGACAAGCATTGCAAAAACAGTTTCTTGCATAGAGTATGCTAAATCTTCTATTTTGTATTTCTTTGAATCCAGTTTTTGTTTGAGATTAGTCAAAATCCCCGAAAAAGCAACATCCATCCCCTTAACTTTATACGGTAAATCAATAAACTCTTTCCCTTTCTTTGCAATTGCCTCAATTTTTGGACCTCCTGGGAAACCAATTCCCGAATAACGTGCAAAATTGTCAATAAAATTTCCTACCCCTATATCTAAAGTTTCCCCAAAGACCCTGTATTTCCCAGCAGCGTAAGCTATAACTTGCGTATTTGCTCCCGAAACATAAAGGAGCGCGGGGTCCTTTGCACCTGTTATTCTCCCAATCTCTAGATGTGCAACACAATGATTCACCGGAACAAGAGGAACCTTTAACCTCTTAGACAATGATTTTGAAAATTTCATACCCTCGAGCAAACAAGGAGGTAAGCCAGGACCTTGAGAAAAAGCAATTGCATCTATCTCCCCCTCACTGATTCCCGCTTCTTTGAGAGACCTTTGATAAATATCCTCTGCAACTGTCCTATGATGTCTTGCAGAATCTACAGGGATTATGCCCCCCTTTTTCGTAGTATACATATCTCTAACATTGGATATAACTTTTCCATTTTTAACGACACCTATTCCAAAGGTGTGCGCAGTAGATTCAACACCTAACACTATTGACATATGTCTTAAACTGGACAAATCTTTATAAAATATTTGGGAATTCAAAACACATGAATCAAAGAAAAAAGGACATATATTTTTTAAGGAAAGCCTTTGAATTTGCAAGTAAATATTCTCAGGATAAAGAAACACAGACGGGCACAGCGATAGTTACTAATGAAAAAACTTATTTCGGAGCAAATAGGTTAAAAAGAGGACTAGAAGGAAGATTCGAGGGGAAAGGAAATAGGATAGTATTCGGGAGACCGGAGAAATATTCCCTTTTAGAACATTCGGAAGAAGATGCACTAGAGACTGTAAGAGAGGAAAAAGCGTCACTCATGGGAGCAACAGCCTATATTACATGGGATCCTTGTGATAAATGTGCTAAAAAATTAGTGGATGCAGGAATTCGAAGAGTTGTAGTTCCAGAAACAACAAGATTGACACACAACAGCTCATTAAGAGATGAAAAAAGAAGAGAATACTGGAATAAAAGTTTTATCAAATCAAAAAAGATATTCAAAGAACACGGAGTCAGATATGACACAATCAAGGGCAAAATAGGTGGAAAAGAAATAAAATTCGACGGCAAACAATTCAACCCTTAAAACAAAAAATATGAATAAAAAATAAAAAAACAAAAAGGAGGAAATTTATCTCCTCTTCTTCTTAGTAGCTTTCTTCTTAGAAGGTTTTTTCTTAGCAACTTTCTTCTTTACAGCTTTCTTCTTAACAACTTTCTTCTTTACAGCTTTCTTCTTAGTTGCCTTCTTCTTTTTCTTCTTGCCACCCCTAGACATCTTTGCTTCACAAACATTTCCATTTCCATCAACGTAGTAAAGATATCCCGGCTTTCTCTTAACAACCTTCTTAACAATTACTTTCCCCATTTTTCACCTCCTTTTTAAGAGTAATATGATTAAATCATGCATTTTATCTATTTAAATCTTTCTAATCCTCGTCGAGAAGCTTCAAAATATGAGAATATCTTTTATTAATTGGAATTTCAATAACCTTCGTGAATTTTCTTTTGGGCAATATAGAAAATTTGAAAGGATTCACCCTTCTTACCTCGACAACTTTTCCAACCTCGTCGACCCAGACCATAATAAAAGGATAAAAAACAAAAAAAGAAGTAAATTTTAACATAGTTGGTTTCTTGAATTCAAACAAAAGTGCATTCGCTTTTTCCCTTCGTGAGAACATTAACCCCCATCCTTCGGACAAAAAGCCGACTTTCTTAGCCTCGAGAGAAATTTTCTTTCCCCTAAATTCAAAATTTATCCTCTTTTTCATATTCCTTTAAAGTTTTTATTTTTTTATACTCCTTATAACATTTGTTGACGTTCTTCTCTGTAACAAAATCATGATGCTTAAAACCCCCTCCAAAAGTTTTTGGTATATGCATTAGTTCATGAATTATAACCTTCAACTTCTCTTCATCACCTAGCTTCTCAAATTCCTCAACAAGAAACTCTATTGCATACACTGCATCTATTCCTATTGCTTTCTGCATTAATTTTCCAAGAGAGTGGCACCTTGCAATTGTGCCTTTTGCCTTGCTCCCATAACTCCTGAAACACCTAACCCTATCTATTCTCACATGCGGAAAAATCTTTCTGCAAATATCTTCTGCTTTTATTTGTAAATCAGGAGCAAACTCATACCTCATATATTGAAGCGTCTTTTATTCTTTAAATGAGTTTTCATTTAGATTTAAAATTCTTCAAGAATTTTATTTCTTGAGCGAAACCCCCTGACAACCTTGTAAGACTTTCCAATCTCCCTCTTTAAAAATTTCTCTAGATAAGAATTGGCCTTGCCTTCGATCGGCTTTTCCTTTATCCAAACCTCCAAATCCCCATTTTCAAAAACAAGGACCTTCTCATTTTTTGACCCGGGATGTAGCTTTACTTTAATCCTCATAAGAATACATGGAAGTAAAACTTTTAAACACTTTTGACTAGAGGAGGTGATGACAAAAAAGAGAATTGCTAAGAATTTGGGAAAAATAAAAGTAAAATCTTCGAAAATACACGGGAGAGGAGTGTATGCAAAAAAACACATAAAAAAAGGTGAAAAGATAATAGAATACGTCGGGAGAATAATTACAAAAAAACAATCTGAGGAAATTGCAGAAAGACAAATTCAAAAATCGAAACGGAAAAAAAAGAGGGGAGCAGTTTACATCTTTGAACTTAACAAAAGATATGATATAGACGGGGATACCCCTTGGAACAAAGCAAAATACATAAACCATTCTTGTTCTCCAAATGCAGAAACCGTGGACGAAGACGGGCACATTTGGATAATTGCAATAAGAGATATTCAAAAAGGTGAAGAAATAACATACAACTATGGATACAGTTTCGAAAACTATAAAGATCATCAATGTAAGTGCGGATCAGAAAATTGCGTGGGTTACATCTTAGCGGAAAAATATTGGCCCCTCTTAAAAAAAGAAAAAAATAATCTATCTCGTTAATATTTCTAAAGCATCTCTATGTTTCAATTTATAGTCTTTTCCTAACGCCATTTTTGTTTTGGCATCTATTGCTTTTATAAAATTCTTTCCAAAGTCTGTGTGAAGGGTATAAGCAAAATCAAGAGCGGTAGACCCTGGTGGAAGAAGAAAACAGTCTGGGAGAATATTTCCTTTTGAATCTGCAAGCCTATTCGCGGACGCAGGAAAAATAGCAAGATAACCCAACAATCCAAAAATAGATCTGTTTAAAACTTCTTGAACTCCCGTGCCAAATTCATACACCTCCAAAACATCCCTCCTTATCCTTTCTAAAGCTTCTGTTTGCTTATCATTTAAATCTTTAAGGATCTGAAAATTTCTCTCTCCAGGAACATAATCAATCAGTCCCGCTTTCGCTGCTTGTTTTAGTGCTAGCTCCGAATCTGCAGAGCAAGGAATAATTATCAAATCAGGAAACTTCTCAACAATTTTCTCATAGTTTTTTTTACCATTCTTTAGATCGACCTTATTAGCAGCTATTATCATTGGCTTAGAAATTCTTCTTAATTCTCTAGCAAAACTTTTAACTTGTTCTTCCCCCCATGTTGAAGCCTTATCCGGGAGATTCAATTTTAAAACAACATCCTTTACTTGGTCCTCTTTTACCTTTAATCCCGAAAATTGCTTCGCAACAGCCTCTGAGAATTTTGATTTCTCCATATCAACCTTCCGCGAAAATGTTCTCCACGCTTTCATCAAAAGATTATAATACCATTTATCCAACTCTTCTTCTAGAAACACTATGTCCTCAGACGGATCATGATTCTCTGCAGGCTTTCCTTCTGAATCTGTCTCACCAGATATATCCACAATATGAACAAAAACATCTGCTTGCCTCAAGTCATCCAAAAATTGATTTCCCAATCCCTTCCCCTCACTAGCTCCCTTAACTAACCCTGCAACATCCATTAGGTCCACAGGCACAAATCTTTTATGATTTATACAAAATCCGTGATTAGGATTACATTGCGTGTTAAAATCTTTATCAACACAGTCTACTTTAACATATCCTACTCCATGGTTCGCCTTTATTGTTGTAAAAGGATAGCTTGCAATTTCTACCTCTGCTAACGTAGCAGCTTTAAAAAAAGTGCTCTTTCCCACACTAGGTTTTCCAACAAGACCAATTAACATAAATATAATTCAAAAAAGAAGTTTAAATTCCTTTCCAAAACTAAATCCTTGGAAGAAGAACTTTCTTTCTTATCAAAGGCTTTTTAACAATCTTCTTCTGAACCTTTTTTTCCTCTCTCTCTTTATCTCTTATCCTAAGAATTATAATGAAAATTATTAATAAAATAATAAATATAACAATTATCCAAAGGTAGTAAGATAATTTCTCAACAGTAAAAGTATCGTAGCTCGTAGCGTAAACATCTTTATAGCTAACACGCGTGTAAAAGAGGTAATCTCCAACAGCCATATCCTTTGGAACATCAAGGTAAAAGATATTATTATACGTTTTATTCATAGCAAAATCTTCTTTCTTGATTGTATAATTGTTATTATCAAAATCTACAATTAAATACTCTAAATTAACATCAAAATCTCTCAAGGTACCAAAGTTTATAATGCTAACATTTGCCCTTGCTCTCCCCCCTGGATTAATATATTTCTTAAGAACATTTGTTCGAATATCAAAAAGAGCAGATTTGGATTTTACATCAAGAATAACTTTAGCATACTTTTCCATTTCAGAAGATCTGAAGATAACTTTTCCAACATAGACATCTGGGTCTCTCTTATCAGAAACATAGATATTCAGTCTTACCGTTTTGTTTTGCCCTGCGGGAAGATCAAAAGACTCTACCTGGGGGAATATAAAAAGATTCAACCCTGAAACCCCAATAAAAATTTTCTGATCTTTACTACCATTATTCACAACTTTTATTCTTTTTTGAAAATATTCCCCCCCATTCATACGAACAGTAAAAAAATCCGGCTCAATGTAAAAATCATAACCTCTCTCGGAAGGACTGGGCTCTTCTCCAGGCTCTTCGGAACCTTCTCCTCCACCCCCTCCAGAAGAAGATGAACAATCTTCAGGGCAACTTGTAGAAGTTTCTCCATCCTCACAAACCCCATTACCACAAGTGGGTCCAGTCGATGTCTCTTGAAGATAATAAGGCCCTTCAAATTTGGTAGTATTAAAGACAAAAGTCCCCCCAGAATAAGAAACAACAGAACAATCTGTACACTCTACGCCTTGTTTAATTATTTTGGGATTTGTATAACTAATACCGTAAAGTGAGATTTGCACCGTTTTATTTAGCCAGGGTAATTCCCCCGAGTTAACATAAACAAGATTGTCAGAGATATTAAAATAACTATCAAAATCAACTGTCCGATCTATCCCTCCCGTCAAGCTAAGATTTACATTTTCAAAAAAGGAGACCTTGCCATAAGATATTTTTTCAAGAATCATCCCACTAAGATTATCCAATTGGGAACCATTAAGAGAATCAAAATCTGTTGTACTCCCATCAAAAGTATCATATATCACTCTTAATCCATTTATGGTCACTAGTGAAGGTGAACTTCCTTCAATCACATACCCTGTCATTGCAAAAACAAAGGACAAACCAAAAACAACTAAGAAAATAAGCGCCTCTTTTTTCATTATATCCAAACAAATCTTTTCTTATTTTTAATGTTTTCTAATCAACAGGAACTAGTGGTAGGAACTGCTTTAAAAGTGACAGTATTATTATAAGCCCCCGCAGGCTGACCAGATGGAACATCTAACCAAAACCTATAATAATTAACTCCCGTTCCATCGCTAGGGATATTCTCCCCGGACTTAACAAAAGAAGTTGTTAAGGATAAACCAATGGGAGGGGGAAGAGTTTCATTTGTGTAGGTAGAATTACTATAAGACTCATTTCCAAGACCTAGCACATCTCCTGCAACACTTTCAAGATCTCCACTAGCTTTTATACAAAAATCAACATTTACATTCCCATCTCCAGAGACAGCAATATAATAACCCGTTCCATTATTAGAAGAAATATAATTTGCGGTAGCATTAACATTCACAGCAGGCAAATTTAGAATTTCTCCAAAATTAATTCCTGAAGAAAGATTCTCACTGAAAGAGATTGAATAAAAGTTTAACAAAGAGACATTTGAAGTCACATTTAAGATTGCATTTCCAGTGGACCCGCTTGATCCCCCCAAAAAAATTAATAAAATAGAAACAAAAATCACAAAAGACAAAAAAACCCTATAGACAAATTTTCTCTCCTCAACTTTCATTTGAAAGTCCCCCTACTTCTTCTTGGAGGGCTTTTTTTTATTCTTACTCTCTTTCTCTTTTCCTTCTCTCTTCCTTTTAGCCAAATTAATAACCAAAAGAACTGCAGCTATAATCCCAATTAAAGCGTATATCGCAGTGAAATTTCTCCCAGTTTTTACACACTGAACCCTTATCCTTAACGGAGCGGAAACCGCCATTTGTGTTGCAGAACCTTGGGCAGACTGAGCCCCTTCACTTGAAGCAGCTTCTTGGACTAATACTTCTCCCTCATAGGTTTTCATTTCTTCAGTACAATCCTGCTTACAAAGCAAAGAATTCCCAATCCAACAGTCCTTTTTGTAAACCTTGGGGGTCTTAAAACAAAACTTTATTGGGAGAGCTTCTGAACTAGAAGTCCCACTTGGAACAAAAACCACGTCAGAACCAACATAATCAACTATTTGCATCAAATCCTGAGACAAACTAATTGTAGCATAACTATCTTCTGGCCAAGGATTATATACGTTATACGTCATACAAACTTTGGTATTCTCTGGGACTAATGAAGATTCTTGGCTCCATTTTATTCCAACTCCTGCACTCATCATCGGAAGGGTAACGACTACAACTAAAAAAAGTGCAGCAAATATAAACCTCCTATTTTTATTCATTAACATGAAACCCCCGTATTTACTCCTTTAAATGAAACAGTATTATTGTATGTTCCTGCAGGTTGTGCCCCTGGAACATCTAACCAAAACCTATAATAATTCACCCCGGTCCCATCACTAGCAACATTATATCCCGACTTAACATATGATGTGGTCAATGCAACCTCGGTACCCCAATCAGGAGTATTAGCATCCGTACTTGTAGCATTATTATACGTCTCATTCCCCAAACCTATCGCATCCCCCCCCATAGTTTCCATATCTCCACTAGCTTTTATACAGAAGTCAACATTAGTATTAGAATCCTCCGAAACATTCAAACAATAAGTAGTTCCTCCAGACGTGCCATCTGCGTTGTGAGTACCATTCTGATTTGTAACGGGAAGACTGGCAATCTCTCCAAACCATATTCCTTCCGAGAGATTCTGACAAAACGCAATAGACAAGTAAGAAGTAATTGTTACATTAGAAGTAGTATTGCCTTCCGTAGCGTAACCTGTTATAGAAGAAAGAACCTTTGAAGCATTTCCAGTAATAACAGTGTTTTGTAAAATTATCAAAATTACCGCAGCAACTAGCACTAAAACAAGAACAACATTATACCAATTCCAAATCCTCTTTTGAACCATCGTCAATATACTTAACAATGCTTCCTTTATAAATATTTTTGCTTTACATTAGATTACTAATTCCCCCTCTTAAGGGGAGTTTCCGTGGCTGACGGCTTTAAAATCCAACCTATTCAAGTATGTCCCTGCTGGTTGTCCTGCTGGCGCATCAAGATAAAATTTTAGATAAACTGCGCCACTTTGAAGATTTTCGGCTATTAGAATATAATCCGTATCCATCATCAACCTGTTAATATCTGGAACAGAAGAATTCGTAACATTATAACAAAAAGTTTCATTACCCAAACCAAGTATATCTAACCCTGCCGTTTTCAAGTCCCCGTCTGCTTTTACATACAAATCTGCTGTTGTAGCTGTAACCGATAAATTGACCCAATACTCAGTACCCATACTACCATTATTTCCTGCAGCATCTAAATCATCTACCGGGAGGGTCTCCAAACTCCAATTAACATTCCATAAAAGAGAAGGAGATAACTGAATAGCAATGGCCGCCTCGTCTAAAATTGTAAAATTTGTCCAATTTGTTCCCCAATTATTAGAAGTATCATTACACCAAAAAGTAACATTGTGGTCTCCAGGAGTTAAATCAGACGGCTCAAACCAGAAATAACTATCATTTATTTCATTCATTGAGATATTAGAACTCCCATTCAAACTATAAAAACAGCGAGAGATATTTTCATTTTCTTCTATAGAAATATTAAAATCTACGTCTAAGGATGTATAATTTAACTGGGATGGAGGTAAAGGACTAATTATAGAAATGTTTGGAGGAGTGATATCTATTATTTCTAATTCATTTGAATCGACCCATGAACTATAATCATATCCATCATATGTTCTGACTGAACATTTCCATATATCTCCCAAAGTTAAATTTCCTTCATCTAACAACGCCCAAAAAATTGTCCCATTTGCTTGATTTGTAAAATTTTGCACAAACTGCGAACCCCCATCCTTTATCCAGTCCACATAAACTGTCAACAAATTTTCCTCAGAATCTGAGATAAAAGCAGAACAATTTAAATCTGTATCTGATTCGTTTCTCCCGTTAAGAGACACTAATAAAACATCTTCCACGTTTGGAAAAAAATTTGCTCCTAGAAAAAATTTCTCCACCAATCCTCCCGGATTAATCACAAGATTGTTATCCCCCCCAGAATTTATAGAAATGATATCTGCACTAACAAAGACTACACTAAAAAAAAAGAAAACAATTGTGAAAACAAATAATTTATTCCCCATCTCAAAATAACTCCTTCGGGTTCCCCGAATTATAATCATAACAAACCTGTGAGCCTATTGAAAAAAAGAAGTGGCCTTCATTTAAGTCGACAATCATTAAATTGTTTCCCACAATATTTTTAATGCAAAATAGACCCTGGTGACAAGGAGTCGACGCTATTCCCATCTTTCCAATTGTAACTAAATCACAACTAGAATTAACATACGCCACAGTATCCCCATTCGTGAAATTCTGCCATATAAAAGAACCTTGAGGGGCCGTGAGAGGAGCAGCTTGAGGTCCAAAAATATTTCCCCTTATTACAGTATCTCCACTATCATTTATTGCAAAACATATATCACCGCTAGAATTCTTTATTTCAAACACATGATTGCTGCCCGAAACAAAATCCTCTGGGCTAGAAGGACATGTAGAGGCAGCTTCATCTCCACACACACCTGTTGAATTACAAGTTCCTCCTGCACAATTTGCATCATCACAACAACTATCCCCCTCACTTAAAGAACCATTTACAACACAATCTGCCCCGCAGACCAAACCATCTGCAACATACCCTGGGGCAACATCCGAATCACATTCATCCCCATCTGCACAGTATGAAGATTCTGCATCATAGACATAAACGCCACTACTGTTTTTACAAACTTCCCCAGTATCACAATTCCCTCGGATATCTACCCCATCGTAATATAC